>JBDNIA010000316.1:0-2952 GCA_041688525.1 Crocinitomicaceae bacterium
TAAATGCTACCCCTGATTCCGTATTGTTAACAGTTACTAAGGGAGTTGATCCAGTAGTTGGATCGTTTTGTCCAACATAGGTCGGTGGGGTATCATCGAGGCCTATAAACTGTAATCTCTCACCTAATCCTAAGGAACTGTATAGTTCCTGGTAGTTATCGTTTATTTTTCTAAACGAGTCGCGAATACTATCGCCAGTGCCGTCGTTACCTACGACGCCGATATCAATTGGTTTTCTTGCCATTTTTCATCCTAAGAATAAAGCGTATCCTAATATTTAGCCCAAAGTTTTATAAGCCTAATGTAAATACACTATGTTCGTTAAAATAGAAACACAGGAAAATCAATACGTTAGACTCAGTAAAGCAGGAGTCGAACACACATACACAAGAAAAAAGACCTTAGCGGTCTTTAGATGTGATAATTGTGATACAGAATTTATGAGAGATCTAAAACATGTTAATCGTAAGAGATTAAGTAACAACTATTTTCATTGTTGTAGTAACTGCGATGCTAAACGTTTTGCTCAACGTAAGGGGGTGGAACAGAAACAAATATGGAATTTTCCTGCTAGTACCACTTTACCGGTGGGTAAATTTTAATCTAGTGTAAATAAACGTCTAAAGGAGACATATAATATGTTTGGATTTATTAAGAAATTATTTGGCGGCACTACTGTAACTAACAAAGAAGCGGGAGTTCAACTTGAACAATCAGCACCTTACAAAGTACCAGAACCTGCTGCTACAACACCTATTCCGCTAGTTGTTGATAAAGCAACAGAAGCAGTAGTTAAGTCTTTGGTAAAACCAGCGGCAAAGAAGAAATATCGTGCAAAGAAGAAAGCTGGCACTGCTAAAACAGCACCAGCTAAAAAGCCAGCTGCTAAAACAGCACCAGCTAAAACAGCACCAGCTAAAAAGCCTAAAGCAAAACCAGCAGCTTAATATTGATGTTGTAGTGCGAACGATGCTAAATTTTTAGCCTTTGATTCACACATAATATCAAAACTATCTCTAAAACTCATAGCCCATTCATTCACTGCTGTATTCCAGTAGAAGTCTGAATGTGCTCTGAGTTTTTGCTTTTTATAACCCTGAGACAACAATAGTGCATGATCCGGCTTTACACTAGTATCATGTCCTACAAGATAATCTTCACGACTAACAGAGTAATGCATTGTAGGTCGTACGCCTCGCCATGAATCAATAACACGGTTAACTCGATCGTCAGTAGGAAGAATGTACTCCCCTTCTCGAATCCAGTGGTGATGAACGTCTAGCACAATAGGCAGTATATCAGCAAGCTCAATACAGTCGGTTAAGCCCCATGAGTTTTCTTCGTTTTCGATGGTAATACAGTTACGAGCTTCTACACTAAGACGCTTATATGCCGCCCTAATGCCGTCTGGCCCAAGTTTTCCGGAGATGTGTACATTAATCTTAAAGTCTTGGAACGACTTTCCATATCCCATCCAGCGAGCCATATCTGCATGATATTCAAATTCTTCGATGCTACGCTCTACTATACCAGGGTTAATAGATGCCAGCACAGTAAACTGACCAGGATGGAAAGACAACCGAACACCATTCTTACGAGCCAGATCTCCGATTTGTCCAAATGCTCTTTCACAATAGGCTCGTACATCGGGATCCCGCCAATACCCGCCCCAAACTGACTGAGTATAGACAGGTAGTATATCGCTACTGAGTCGTACCATTCTAAGATTTTCATCGAGTGTTCCTACCCTCTCAACGAGCTTGCGAGTAGATTCTATGTTACCTACCATTAGGTCATATAATTTTTGTTCCGCAACTTGTTTGCTCTGTCTATTTAACCAAGCAACTGTAGTGCTGCCGGTGTTAAGAGCTTTACACTCGTCTGTAGGTTTGATACCGTTAACTTGATCAGGCCGATCAATCCATTTACAGGCAAAGCCGAGGCGTTTAATCATAGATTCTTTCATTAATACAACTGTGGTTCATTTGTGGGCTTACCTTGCAAAGCCATCCAAATCTCTTCTGCTTCGGTAAGGATAATTTCGTAATCTGCTAATATCGATCTACGAGTCTGCTCGGGCAAATTGCACCAAACTTCAACATTGTTGTAGCTACCTTTTGTTTCGGGAGGCATACATTCTTCGATCCAACCAGCTAATGCTTTAAATGCTTCTACAGTATTGTTAGGATGACTAGCACCAATAGCACGGCGAAAGTCGTTGGCTAGCACTGCTGTAAAACAACTGCCAGGATTAAATCCGTGTACAATATAGTTGTACATAGGATCGGCAAACTCCTTAGGCATATCCCAACGAGACATGCTTTCTAAAATTTTATTCCGGCTGTACGGCGTTAGTTTCATCTTTTACTTTCACTGATACAACGTTAGCAATACGGAAACTGCGCCATTCTTTCTTGTCTGTGCACCAAACATTCATAACCGCCGGATTAGGCTTTTTAACTTTTGGAAAGTCAATTGGATTATCTGTATTAGTCTCGTGTACCAGTGCAGGTGGTACAATATCTTCTCGCAGAGTACACGGCATCTCTCGAACATCGCCGTTAATTTTGGTAAATGTTACAATGCACTCATTTTCAAGTAGCAACTTGTGTAGTTCTTCGGGTGTAGTAGTATTTGTCATGCTACTATTATAACACCTTTATCGCCAGTTGTCAATGACGTATTTGTCCTGTACATCTAGAGGATTTGGATCTCCGTGAAATACAGCAATAGAACAGTTTTTTGGAATTACAACATCGTCTCTAACAGTTTTAAATTGGCGTTTGTTGTTCTTCATAACCAATTCTTCTCTGCTGCGAATTTCCCATTTGTAACTCTGTATCCAATCTTTTGGCCACCATTTGATTCGATCCTTTGCCACTTTCCAAATCCAATCTTGGTCACCTTGCAGGCGCATGGCTTCGTTTGGATTAGCTGTGAATTGACTGTAAA
>JBDNIA010000039.1:0-7506 GCA_041688525.1 Crocinitomicaceae bacterium
AATTTTTGGTTCAATTAATGTTGAATATTGGATAAAAGAGGTGGATTTTAGACATTAGATTTATGTTGTTGGAATTTCCCTAAAATGACAATAGGATTTAAAAAAAAACATTGAAATAAAGTCTATGGATTTAAATTATATTAGTAATACCAAAAATTTCAACCAATGAAAAATATACTGTTTGTAGCTTTTATCTTATTTCGAGCAACTATTTTCGCTCAAAATCCAGTTGGATTCGATGAAATGGCAAAAAAAATGACGGGTAAAAAGACACCTATCATTTCTATGTTGGACGTTCAAAAGATACAGGAAACAAATAAAAATATCCTATTTCTGGATAGTCGCGAAGAAAATGAATACCAAACCAGTCACTTACCTGGTGCTGTTTGGGTTGGTTACGATAATATTGATTGGGCGAAAATTAATAAATTAGATAAGAATGCAACAATTGTCGTTTACTGCTCTGTAGGTTACAGAAGTGGTAAATTGACTGAAAAGCTAACTAAAAAAGGATTTCAGAATATACGAAATCTCTACGGTGGATTATTTAATTGGGCGAATAATGGTGGAACTTTAGAAAATAGTTTTAATCAAAATACCACAAAAGCCCACGGCTTCAATAAAACATGGAGCAAGTGGTTGAATCCAGAAAGAGTTACAGTGATTTTGCCGTAGACGAAGTTACAAATAACCTTGAAACCAATACATTAAATAGCCTACCCATTCCTTTGTTAGCGATTCCCAATAGAAAAGAGTTCGCACATCTGGAAGTAGAAATTGCTCAAAATAATATCCTCGTTTTGGTCCAGTTTTATTATTCGTAGAAAATGATGTGCATTTTATGTTCTGTTTAGAGAAACTTGCTAACGCTCTTTTCATGTGCAATGCCGACGTAACCAAAAGCAGACCTTGCATTTCTGGAAATGAATCTTGGAGTAGCTTGGCGGTAAACTTAGCATTCTCATAAGTATTCTGAGAAGCACATTCGATTATAATATCCTCCTTCGGTATATTCCAACCTTGAATTACTTTCCCCAATTGAAGCGCTTCATGCAACCCACGCTCAAAAATAAATCCTGAATCGCCAGTAATGAGAATTTTTTTAACGCGCCCTTTGTGATACAAATCCACAGCTTGCCAAATTCTATCGCCGTTTTCTTCCAAACTTAATCGATCCAGATCATTGTTGTAAGTAGCCATGCCAGTTAATACAATAGCGCAGTCATACTTAGCTAAATCACTTATCTTTTTACCTCTGATTTCCCATTGTCGGGCAAATTCAAGAAAAATTACCTTATTCGAAAAGAAGAGAAAAAGCGTTAAACACAGAATCAGTACTTTTCTCGAAAAAGATTTTTTATGCCAAACGACGCCAACAATAAACAGCAAAACTAGCCAAGTAAAAGGCTGGGTTAAAAACAATAAAAGTTTTGAAAAAATAAAAAACATACTGATTTTGTGCTATTAAAGATATCTTACCTTTGTCAACGAATCAAAAATAATAAAATTACAATGGAAAACACTGAGAAAATATTTGGGATCTCCGCATCACAGATTTATCAAATAGTCCTAAATAAAGGCTTGTCCTTACTTATTGCAACCGCTATACTCGTTATTGGTTTTTGGTTAGCCAAATTCGCTTCTAAGACGATTAAAAGAGGAATGTCAAAAGGGGCTTTGGACGCAGGTTTGATAAGTTTTGTTTCTAGTTTAGTTTCTGCTATTCTAAAAGTGCTGGTTGTTGTAACCGCCATGGCACAATTAGGAATAGAAATGACCTCTTTTATTGCGATACTCGGTGCAGCAGGTTTGGCTATAGGTATGGCTTTCTCAGGAACGCTATCGAACTTCGCTGGCGGCATTATGATTTTAGTCTTTAAACCCTTTAAAGTCGCTGATTTCATCCAAGCGCAAGGAGAAATTGGCGCCGTATATGAAATTCAAATTTTTAATACCTATTTGCTCACAGGTGACAATAAAACAGTAATTCTTCCAAATGGAGCACTAGCAAATGGCAATATCGTTAATTTCACAAAAGCTGACAAACGAAGAGTTGATTTTACTTTTAGTATTGCCTACGGCGATAATTACGATACGGCTAAGAATCTTTTAAACAAATTCATTGCAGAAGACGAACGCATCATGAACGATCCGGCTCCATTTATCGGATTGGGAGCTTTAGCCGATTCTTCTGTTAACATCACAGTCCGAACATGGACGGCAGTTGAAAACTACTGGCCCGTATTTTTTGACCTAAACGAACGTGTTTACAAAGAATTCTCGAAAGAAGGATTGAACATTCCATTCCCACAAATCGATGTGCATGTAAAACAACAATAAATTTGAGATTCACTCATTCAAAAACACGATAGAATCAATGGTTACCCATTTCCAGTAATAACTAAAGAATTATACTTAAATTTCAGCAAACTAATAAATTTAAAAGCATGAAAAAAATTGGAATGATGTTATTCTTTATCGGGTTTGGTTTATGTGCCATGGCTCAAAATGAGAAGAAAGAGATTGAAACGCTTGCAACTGAACCGACTTACGTTGGTGACCAAGAGGCAATGATGAAATACATAGCAAGTAACATCAAATACCCTGAATTTGCTATTAAAAATAAAATTCAAGGAACTGTTTACAGCGCGTTAACAATCAACGAAGATGGTAAAATTATAGATATCCGAGTCTTGAGAGGAGTTTCTGAGGAATTAGATCTAGAAGCAATTCGCATGATCAAATCTATGCCACTCTGGAATCCAGGAACCGACGCAAACGGAAATACAATAACAGCACGTGTGACATTGCCAATCCGATTTACATTGGACTAAATAAGTAAAAAAATTATTTGGAAAGGGTTGGGATTCGTTCTGACCCTTTTTTTATTGAACTTTCCTCGGCGGTCTCATCTCTGCCACAAAATATATTGAAAAACACCTCAAATTGAGTTAAAGTAGAATCCAGATAATCCACTGTTTGTCGGGCAGACATGCTCCATCCATTTAATCCCAGGTTTTAAAAAATAGCTCTGATTTTAATGTTTTTATTGTGGTCTGCTTTAGATCCGTCAAATAAATAATCTATAATTAACTGACCCTCCAAAGAATAAAGAAAATGGGCTGCAAATGGGCCATTCAAATTAAAAACTTAAATATATTTTTGATATGTAGAACGTCAGCTACAAGTGAACTGGTCATTACTTGAAATGAAGAGAGAGGCTTTTATTAATCTTAGAAGCTCATCCAATAGCCAACTTTACAGCTGTAACTAAATTATTTTATTCATTCTATTACCTACTACTGCTCTTTTTAGAGCGCAGATCCCCAACCAATCGTGTTGGGGTATTTGCCATCAACAATGTGTTATGGAAGATCACTCTGCAGGAGAATCATCCACTTTTGATTATGACACTCCGAGCAACTATTACATCTCTCATTGGCTGTATTTTAGTGGCGGTATTTTGGACGGAGGTCCTCTACTCGATTTACCATTATTTGGCCCCTGCCCTTCTTGCTGGAGTTTTGGGTGGAATTGGTCTATTGTTTATGCTGTTTGGACTTGAAAAGGGAAGTCTGAAACTATTTGGATTTTACAGTATTTTTGGCACATTACTTACCTGCACTTATTTGTATTTCCTAGAAGAATTAATAATCAAAAATTATCTTTGGGGTTCAATTCTTATCTTCATAGGCTTCATTTTTTATATGTTACAACTTGAAAAGAAAGATGAAAAAAACGATTTGAAAACCCATTTAAATTATTTCTTCATGATTCTCTTTTTTTCAGCCTCTTCAATTGTTCATTGGAAAAATTTGAAGTCAGGAATTTCTCCAATTTTCTCGATAACGCTACAAGAAATGATTGTTTTATTCATAGGGTTATTCTCCCTGCTTCATACTCGAAAAACGATTGCAATGAAAAAATATCTAAATCTTAAATCATTGTTTTATAGTGTCTTAATGGCAATCATCATCTTCATTGCTCTTTTATTCAGTTTTTTAGGTCTTAAAATTACAAATCCATATATAAGCTCGATTTTATCTCTGATTGTCCCTCTACTTACAATACTTTTCGGTGCCTTATTCTTTAAAGAGAAAATGAGTTTATCTGCGCTAACCGCATTGCTTGTTATTTCTTTCGGTGCATTTATTCTTAAAATTTAATGGGCCAGAAAAAGAAGTCGAATAAGAATGATTATTTTTAGATTACTTAAAAACAATATCTGAATCTAAAATGTCTAAACACAAAAATTTCCAACAGCTAAAAATAGATCTCCAAAGACATTTCGGGACTTCTATCCTTGAAATTTCGGACCTAAAAATGTTTCAGGATGCTGTTGAATATTCAACTCAAAAATCAATTGGATTTAATACGTTGAGAAGATTTTTTGGTTTTTTACCGGAAACCTCTCCATCCATTAAAACAATTAATTTACTTTCTAAATACCTGGGATATGAAAATTATTTTAGCTATTTGAAATACTATAGTAATGACAATGAGTGGACAAATTGGGCTAGAATCATCAAGATTGAATCAACTTCAACTATTATAAAAAACGATCTAAATTGGCTAGAAACACAAACCAATTCACCAGATTTTCATTTAAAATTAGCTTCTATAATTAAGTCCTTGACGTACAAGCAACAATATGGTCCAATTAATCAGCTTTTCGATAGACGCATTATCAATTTCAGCCACGACGACCAATTAAAATTTGCACATAACATGTGCATGTTATTGGGTAGTATATCTGAGGAGGATCTGCATGACTTAATTGTAAATTTGATTCCTAATTCAATTTTTAGGGAAAATATAATCCATTGGTATATTGACTATTCAAAGTTCAATGGTTACTACGGAACTTTAATTGAATCAGGCATTACTTATGCTAAAATTGGCAGTCACGAACGCTTATTTTTTGAATTAATCCTCAATTACAAGGACTTTTTATCTCAAAAAGGGCAAATGCTGCATATCCCTTCAAATCGGATTAAAACTAATTTTCATCCTGTTTTAAAAGGGAGACTCTATGGATATAACCTAATTTACTTTCATCAAAAAAATGATAAAAAAAACTATGAGAAAACCTGGAAAACGACAATTAAATATATGAATAGCCATAAGAATGAAGTCTTCTTATTTACAATAGAAGTTGTACCTGCGCTTTTGCTACTTAAAGATTTTGAAAAGACTAACTTTTTGATTGAACACTACTACGAGGAAATTTTAACTCCAACCAATTGGAGCGGCTATCATATTCACTCCAATGTTCTTTTAGCCATTACAATTGAGGCAATTTTGGCAAATAAACTAAAGCAAGCCAACAAAACATTTAGCTTAATCAATATTTCAAAATTGAATACGGGTTACAAAGAATACAATCTGATTTTTTATTACCTGGTTAAATATCACTTAGCACTCTTAAATAAAGAGTCTAAAAATGTGCTGAACGAGATTGAAGAGAAATACAATTCACACGTTAAATCAACAGGTTTCACTTTTTTCTCAAAAGAATTTTTGGTCAATTATTTTTCTTAAATATTCTTTTGGGCTACAACCCTGTCATAATCCAATAAAACCCCGAATTTCACCCGAAATTTCAGCGCAAAAAAAGACGCTGAAAAACAAAAAAGCCCTACATGTCTGCAAGGCTTTGGTATAGGAAAATGTTTATATTACTTGGACTCAGTCAATCTCTTTGTGTTAAATTCTGAGTATTGAAAATATATTCCGCCTACAATCGAAACTGCCAAAAGTATTAAAAAGAAAGTGGGAGTAGCTGACAAAATTTTTCCATTTTCAATCGCATTAACGAAAAATATAGAAGCGATACCGATTCCCACTGAAAGCCCACTGAATATCCCTATAGATATTTTTTTTACTTCTTTTCTAAAATAATATACAATAACTATTGGAACAATCAACACGACTAATCCCAATAAAGGATTACTTCCACCACCTGTGATTTTCATAGCAACTAAAAGCATTGGTGCGGCAATTATTTCCCATGCTATTAAATAGGCAAAGAACTTTGAAAACAATAATATACCCAATGCTACAACTAAATTAAATATAAGTACATAACTTAAGTATGGGAAATTGGGATAAGGATAAAAGGATATAAAGTAAAAGATCATCGCTGTCGCCAAATAGGAAATGGCAAATGATAAATCATATTTCTTTGGTCCGTACCATGCTAATCCAACTCCAGATAAAATAATGCTCAATAAATAAATGTAAATCATGTTTTCTGTTTTTTAGTTAATAATTAATTTTTTTAGAGATTTGAGAAATTCTCAAACTCATTTTTGCATACGTTTGTAGAAAGGGTTTTAACTCTTTTTCACTGAGTTTTGATTTCAAAATATCAGACCTACTCTCCAATTGTTCCATTTTTTTTTAATACTGGCTCAATCTTAATAGCAGTTGACATTACTTCAGAAAACATTCCCATGGCTTGAGACAACCCTTCTTCACTACTTGTTGCTTTTTTATTTTTAGACACGTCTATAATTCCCTCTACCATTGTGACATATTCATTAATGACCTCATCCAACAAATTAAAATACTCAATCAACTCTCTATTCTCCAAAATTTCTCTTGGACAATCAAGCTTGTTATTGGATTTAGAACAACTTGCTAAAAAAATTAGTAGAGACAGGAATAAAGTCCAGATATTTGTTATTACAGTCATGTTAAAGCTATCTATTTGCTGCTTATTCACAGCCTACCATTGCTTTTAAATAAGCTTGCTCAAGCTTATTTTTATCCTCGGCCGAAGTGTATTTTTGATCTAATTCTTTTGTCAGTTCCGCAACTTCACTAGCTAATTTTGTGCTCTCTGTTAAAATTGACAGATCTCCTGTAGCTGCCTTAAGGGATAAATTTACCGTTTCACATGTAAGATCTGCTAATTTCTGTGCATCGCGATCAATAGAGCTGCCACAACTTGCTAAAAAAATGGTCAAAAACATGAATGACCCAATTAGGTGTTTTGATTTTCTCATAATTTTTTTATTTATATCTGTTAATTTTTGTAAACATATTCAAATATTTGAACTATAATTTGCCCATATATAGCCCATTTAAAAAAGATAAAACCCGTTGGTTCAAAATTATAATTTGTAGACTCTCAATTTCTTACATTACAGACTAACTCAAATTTATATGTAAGTATTTTTACTTTTTTTAGCTCCACAGAAATATGTCATGATCCGGATCATGATCCATCCCGAATTTCACCCGAAAGTTTAGAGCAAAAAAAAAGAAGACTCTCGTCTTCTTTTTTTAAGTGATCCCTCTGGGGTTCGAACCCAGGACCCATACATTAAAAGTGTATTGCTCTACCAGCTGAGCTAAGGAATCTTAATCCCGATGTTTTGCTTTACCTCCCGATAGCTACCGGGAGAGCTAAGGAATCCTAATCAAACTTGAACTAAATATTATCTACTTGTTTCCTCGTTTGAGGGTGCAAATATAACGGTATATTTTTTTCCAACAAGC
>JBDNIA010000317.1:0-5530 GCA_041688525.1 Crocinitomicaceae bacterium
GGTATAATATTATCAATGCAACCAACCCCACAACGTGTAATTCAACAGTACCAGATTCTATTATTGGGTCAACACCAACTTTAGGATCAGGACTTGGTTTTGCCTACTTATGGCAAAAAAGCACCGCGGCCGCGCCAGCTTGGGTGAATGCGGTTGGTGCGAATATAACAAGTAAGTCTTATTTACCACCCTTATTATCAGAAACCACTTATTTCCGAAGAAGAGTTATTTCAGGCGTCTGTGCTGTGTCTTTTAGTAATATTGATTCGATTGATGTGCATATTCTGGTGACTAATAATACGATTGCAGGAGACACAACTATTTGTTATTTGACTTCCCCTAACACGATAATAGGTCCGCCTGCATCCAATAGTTTCGCAATTTCTTGGGAACAAAATATGGATTCAACATTAGTAACTGGTTGGCTTGCTATTCCAGGTGCGATTTTAGCAACTTATAATTCGGGTAATTTATTGGATACAATCTTTTTTAGGAGAATTGTCGAAGGTGGTTATTGCCCAGATTCTTATTCGAATATCATCACCATTTCCGTTTCGCAACCCATAGCAAATAACAGTATTACTGATGATGCAGATGTATGTTATGGAACTGACTCTTTACTCTTAATAGGTTCAACTATTTCAGGAGGAGTAGGCAACAATACATTTAGTTGGGAGGAATCAACAGACAACATTGCATTTAACCCAATTACTATAAATGGAAATCAGAGCAATTATATAACTGGGGTAATGACGACAGGAACTTATTTCCGAAGAAGAGTATTGAACAACGCTTGTCCAAGTCAAGACTCTTTGAGTAATACTATCTTCAAAAATGTATTAGCGAATTCATCTGCAAACATTATTGCCACAAAGGACTCATTGTGTAATGGTGATGCTATCACTGTTGACATTTCTTTAAGTGGAGCTTTACCGTTAACTCTTTACATGACATATGGCGGAATGAATCAAAACGTTTCAAACTCGAGCGGAACTGTATTTAATTATAATTTTCCTCCAGTCACAAGTAATACGCTTTATTTAGATTCAGTGCTTGATAACAATGGCTGTATATTTAATGTTTCGGACTCTATCGCTATTCGACTGATTACTAAACCTATTACTAATATTGCTGCAAACGGGGTTAGTCTGTGCGATAGCAACTTCACTTTCAGTCCGTTGCTAAGTGTTGGTTTAGTGGAATTCTATTCACCAACCTTGGGCTCTTTAGGTACGACTTTTCCACTGGATTACACAACTCCAATATTTGGTGAACATCTATTTATTTTAAAGGAGACAAATGAAATTTGTATTGATTCAGATACCGTGAAAATAGATTTTTGGAGACAAATAGAAGAAATTTCAGCGGGGGAAGATCAGTTGGTAAATGATTATTATGAAACCTATATGGACGCTACTGATTTGATAGGAACAGAACAAGGCTTATGGGGTATAATTGAAGGTTTTGCTAACATAGCTTCACCAGGAAACCCAAAATCAATACTCTATGAATTGAAATCAGGTGCCAATGATTTTTTGTGGACAGTGAGTAACGGAGTTTGCTCGCAAAAATCGGATACCGTTCGTATTTTTATTCAAGATTTCTTTATTCCTGATGGTTTTTCTCCAAACGGAGATGGAGCCAATGATTTATTCGAAATAAAAGGAGTTGTAAAATTTGAAAATATCGGTTTACAAGTATTTAATCGATGGGGCAATATAGTTTATGAAACAAAAAACTATCAAAATAATTGGGACGGCACATTAGGTTCTGGAGAGACTTTGCCGGATGATACGTATTTTTATATTTTGGATATGAATCCGAATGAGATGCACAAAGGATATTTGATAATAAAACGATGAAGCGATTAATGTACATATCGTTTTTATTCATTGCATTGCCATCAGTTGCACAATTTAGCCCACAGTATAATTCCTATATGCTAAATGGTCTAGTTATAAATCCAGCCTTTACTGGAACGAGGGAGTGTTTGAGTATTGTTGGTGTTCATTCTTCGCAATGGGTGGGTTTTGACGGAGCACCTCGCTCTGACTTTTTTTCAGTGCACGCGCCAGCTAACAATAATCATGCAGTTGGCTTGAGTATCATGAACGATAATATTGGTGTTCAAAATCAAACGGGTATTTTTCCTTCCTACGCTTATCATCTAAAGTTGTCTAACACGCAAAAACTCTCGTTTGGGGTTAATTTGGGTGTCAATTTTTTTAATATCAGAAACACAGAAGTTAAGACCAATGTTGCGGATTTAGCTTTTCAGCAAAATGTGAAATTGCGAAGCTTGCCTAATATTGGTGCAGGATTGTATTACTATACCAAGAGTTTTTATAGCGGTTTATCGTCTCCAGCACTTTTCACCAACGAATTATCAGCAGCAAGCGTTCAGGAAGATCTTTTTAAAATGAATGTAAAAAGAACGGTTTTCATGTTGACATCTGGCGGAAACATAAACATTACTCGTGATTTAGTATGGAAACCTTCCTTCTTATTTAAAGCCATGTTATCAAATATTTTTCAGTTAGACTTGAATTGTAACATCGACTATAAGGATAAATTAAAGGCTGGGCTATCATACAGACATAAAGATGCGATTGTTGGATATATCGGATTTCGCTTTAATCCAAAATTTGATTTAGCATATAGCTATTCATATCCACTATCAAACATTGTTCGCGTTAGTTCGGGTTCGCATGAAATAGTGATTAGATTTGAACTTCGAAAAAAAGTAGCTACTTTTAATCCTAGGTATTTCTAATGAGAATAATTTACTTAGTTTTTTTTCTTGTTTGTAGCAACTTTACGTATGCTCAACAAAATTCGCTTATCACCCTAAGTAAGGTAGACATTTCTACCAAAATATTTTCTGAATATAATTTCATATCTATTGATAATGAACTGTTCTACGTATCTGACCGCGCAACAACAAATTTTAAAAAAGTGACGGATACAAAAAACAATAATCTCAATCAAATTTACTCTAGGACGCATCGGAAAGATAAATTCAGTACGCCAAAAGTATTGGATGTAGATTTCTATAATCATATTGGGTCATTTTCGATTAATCAACAGAGAAACTTCATTTTATTTACAGGTAGACAGACAGATACATCCTCTACCTTTGGGATTTTTCAAACCGAAAAAACTAAAAATGGATGGTCAAAACCAGGATTAATTTTTGAAAATTTACAAGAGTTTAACTTCCTAGATCCATATTTAACTGTTTCAGGTGATACTTTATATTTTTCTTCTGATATGGCCGATGGAAGAGGAGGCCTTGATTTATTTCAAGCTACAGGCTCAAAAGGAAATTGGGAGAATATAACGAACCTCGGTGATGCTGTAAACACTAAAGATAATGAACGTTATCCGACGTATACGGGCGGCTCGCTTTATTTTGCAAGCAATAGACCTAGCGGTATTGGCGGGTACGATATTTATGTAAACACCTTGTTAGATGGAAGTTTATCAAATACATTATTACTCTCCCCACCTTTGAATTCTTTAGCAGACGATTTTTTTGTGAACGTCAAGTCGAATAGTTTGTTTTTTTCATCCAATCGAGACGGAAGTGACGATGTTTTCGAGTTGAAAACTAATTTCCCGGAATTTGACTGTATTCCTGTTGAACCATTGATTAGATGTTATGAATTCTCAGATGAATTTTCAGACGTGAAAGATTCATTAACCTACGCGTACAAATGGTTGATGGGCGATGGAGTAGAATACGACGGAGTGATTGCTGAACACTGTTTTCAAGATACGGGCCTTTATATTGTCGAGTTGAAAGTGTTTGAAATTCTAACAAAAAAAATAATTTCAATTGAGTCGTCATTTGAGATGAAAATTGAAGATCCTATTCAATTAGAACTTAATATTCCAGAGAAAATAGAAAGTGGACAATTAATTGAATTTAACGTAACAGATGATGTTTTTGCAGATAGTTCCGTTTATTATTGGGACTTTGGGGATGGCAACTATGCAAGGGGTGAGTCTATTATGCACAAATATCTGCAGAAAGGAATATTCCAAATTTCTGTAGGAAGAATTTTCTTTCAAGGAGAAGAGGAGCTGCACATTTGCACTTCCAAAGAGATAAATATTAATTAACTAGAACCTTCAGGAGTTTTTGGCGTATATGTTTAACTTCATAGTCTGTATAAGTTAGAATAGTTGAATTGGAACGAAATATTAAGAAGTAAATGACTTGAATTATGATTAAAACTCATTTAGTTTATTGCCTTTTTTTGGTAGTTATCCCTTTTTTAGTTTTGGCACAGCCAGTACCTGCAGCTGAAGAGAATATTCCTTTTTTGGTCACATTTGGAGAGAAGGCTAACACTAATTTTGGTGATGACGACTTTTCTCAAACATTTTTCTTTGTGTTACCTAAAACGCAAATAAAGCCTATATATATTAGGGTTTTTGACCCAGATGTTGGTGGAAAAAATGATGAATTGAATGGTGCTGCCGACACAAAAACGACATTCTCAGTTTATGGCGGTAAAGGATGTATATCCAATAAAGATGCACGCTCAACTTCGCCTACCGGAAATTTTAAGAGTGGTAATTTATTGAAGTTAAAGACTTTTGGAGAAGATAGTAAATATGATGATGACTGGTATACTTTTGGACCTTTCAATCCAAATGAGGGTGAATCGGAGGAAAAATATGGAGGCGTTGTATTTAAGATAGTCGCAGAAGGGGTTAGTGGCAACGATGGCAACTTGTATCGTTATTACATGAGCACTTCTCCCGATCAAAATCGGTCAGTCGAAGGTGGGAATTCATTCACATTTGAATATAGTTTTCGAATGCATACCTCTGCGAATCAAGTTAGCCATATTTATCCTTATATTGACGAAGCCGTTATATCGCTTAAACAAAGTAACTTTGATTGGGATGATGATGGTAAAATAAAGATCATTTCTGTAGCCAAAAAAGGAGAATATGCGTCTGCCTCAGGTGATGACAAATGGGCGAGTAGTTCGCATAAAATTGTTAATGCTGAAAAGGGGAAATCATTTGACATACAATTTATAAAAAAATCAGGTTCAAATTCGCCAAATAATAATGTGGTTTTTTACATAACAAATCAATATGGTGAAATGCTGCCGTTTTACACTATTCCAATTGGTGGCGTGCCAGTCTATAATCCAAAAATAAACGTAAGGCCGAAAAAACAATAAGATGATTCGTATTTTTTTACTCTTTTCCATATTTATTTCTTCTCAGTCGTTTGGTCAAGAATTCTCATTTTCAGTTTATAATGTGTCTAATGGAATTCAAGATCCTTATATTTATTCTATTCTACAAAATGAACGAGGATTTTTGTGCTTTACCTCAAGCGAAGGAGCTTATACCTTTGACGGTATTTCGTTTGAACGGATAGACAAGAAAGAGCAAATTTCTGAGCCATTTTTCAAGTCTATATTAATCGCGCAGGATCAGTCTATCTATTTGGGTGCGAATAGCGGTGGAATATACCGATACAGTAAAGGCGAACTTAAAAACC
>JBDNIA010000318.1:0-12193 GCA_041688525.1 Crocinitomicaceae bacterium
TCTATTTGATATCTTTGTGCTAAGGTTAACTGCTTATATTTTTTCATGCAAGACAAATTTAGGTTTTTGATCCTAAAATACTTGGGACTAGTCCCAAGTGTTTTAAATTTATCTGTTGCACTTATTACTTGAACTTACAATGGTTCTTTTTGCCGTTATTGATATAATTGGTTCTATTCCTATAATTTTGAAATTAAAACAGTCAACTGGAGATATTCACGAAGTTAGAGCGAGTTTAGTCTCACTTGGAATCATGATTGGATTCTTAGTATTGGGCGAAAATATTCTATCCCTTTTTGGAGTAGACATAGGTAGTTTTGCCGTTGCCGGCTCAATTATCTTATTCATCATGGCATTAGAAATGATCCTCGGCATTCAGCTATTCCGTGATTCTGCATCAGGAAAAACAGCCAGTATTGTTCCTTTGGCTTTTCCTATAATTGCAGGAGCTGGAACAATGACTTCCATCATCACGCTGCGAGCAGAGTTCGAAACGATAAATATTGTTTTAGCGATACTCGTCAATATTTTTGTCGTGTATTTAGTATTGCGATCTACAAAATCTCTTGAGAAATTCTTAGGAGAAGGAGGTATAGCTATTTTGAAAAAAGTATTTGGAATTATTCTTTTGGCGATTGCTGTTAAGTTATTTACTTCTAATATTCCCGGACTTTTTAACGGAGTTTAGTTACTTCGAACTCAATTAGCTATTACAAACCAAATCTTGAGCCTGTAGCCGTACCTTCGATAACTTCTAATCCATTTTTGTACTTGGCTTCTTTGACAATGTTTCCTTTTTTATCGTAGAAAAATAGTTTTCCATCGCGTAATCCGTCTTTGTATTCTAGTTCTGAAACGATTAAGCCTCTACGATCAAATTGTTTTTGTACGCCGTGTAGCTGACCTTTTTTGTAATTTGAAATCACCGCTGCCATTTTTCCACCTGGATGATAAGCTATCCATTCGCCATCTTTTTCGCCACGAGCATAGCTGCCTTCATCAACTAATTTATAATCTTTCTGTGAAAACGAATAATACTTACCATGACGCTCACTATCCGTTCTTTCAAAATCTTTCATGATGCTATAATCCATCTTTGACTTCGTTGTGAAGACTTTGTACGTTACAATATCTTTCGGCATTCCGTTGTCATAATAAGAAGTCCATTCGCCGGTTTTGTTGTTGTCTTTGTAGGTTCCCTTTAGACTTGCTCGTCCAGATTGATGGTACGACTCCCATACTCCATTCAATAAGCCAGCTTTAAATGTCGATTTATTTTTCAAATTTCCATTTTCCCAATAATTCGCCCATTCGCCTTCTTCTGTGCCTTTGACGTATTTACCCGTCATCAACAAATTGCCGTTTTCGTACCATGTATTCCAATCGCCGTCTTTCGAATCTTCATAAAAACTACCTTCTTTGAAACGGCTGCCGTCTTTATAGAAATAATTCCAAAATCCGTGTGCTTTGCCTTTCTTGTATTCTGCATTGTATGAAAGTTCTCCAGTGGGAAAATAATAAATCCATTTACCATCTTGCAGGTCATCAAGGAAAAATCCTTCTTGGTCTTTTTGTCCTAATTTATTAAACCAAAACCATTTGTTGGTTTTTTTTCCGTTTGCGTATTGTCCTTCTACATTTACTTCTCCGTTATCGTAGAAATATCTATAGTCGCCTTCAAGAATATCCTCTCTATAATGACTCACTTTTTCCATTTGGCCCGTATAATATGCGTACTGCCATTTTCCCTCTTTTTTTCCCTCAATAAAAAAGCCCATGAGCGTGAGATATCCGTATGCACTATACTCCTCAAAACTTCCGTTTTTCAATCCTTCTTTGTAGGAATAAATTTCTTTTGGCGATCCAGAGGTGAAAAATGTTCGGAATTCACCGTTACCGTCTTTAAGGATCTGCGTGTGCAGAGAATCTGGCAAGTAGAAAGCGTTTAGATAGTTCGTGTTATTAAGAACTTCTTCTACCGACTTTAATTTCCCGTCACGGTAATAATATTCCCATTTTCCAATCGGTTTTTCGAGCTGATAATAACCTTGAGCTGCTAATTTTCCATTCTCATGCCATTCTCTGTAAACAGAATCTTGACTGTTAAATCTGAAATAACCTTCGCTTTTAATTTTCTTGTTTGGAAAATAGACTTTAACCATTCCATTAATGGCATCTCGATAATAGTCACGCTCCTCTTCAAGTTCTCCAAAACGATCGTAATATTTCCAACGACCGTGTTTTTCATTGGTTTCTCCTAAATCATCTTTGTAGTAATAACCTGAAGCTTGTGGTTTCGTTTTATGGAAATCATAATATAAATTGACTTTTTTACTCAGGTTTTCCTTTGCGATGTCTTGAGAAAAAGCGATAGCAGGAAGAAAAAAAAGGACGAAAAAAAATTTTTGAATCATTGTTGTGTTTGTTGTTATTCTTATGAACGAAATTGAGCGCTAACGGTTACATTCTTCCTAGAAAGCCTTGAATAATAAGGAACACACCAAACCCAGCAAATACAATACCTATCAATTGATTCAGAGCTTTTAAAAGCTTATCTGTCATCAAGGGTCGTAATTGCTTGGCGCCTATAATTTTCAGGATATCGAAACAAAAAAAAGTGATAAGTATAACGCCAATAAAGAAGAGAACAGGAACAGTAGAATCACCCTCGGTTTTTTCGGCTAAAGTCATTACGGAAAACCAATAAAAAATAACCAGAGGATTTGCAATATTTAATACAAATCCTTTAAGAACGAGTATTTTGTAATCATTCGTATCGTTTATTATTTTTCCTTTACTGTCTTTTTTCGTATCCTTCGATTTTTTAAAAAAAGTAACGATTCCGTACAATATGAACAAGCTCCCGCCAATAATTTTAAGTATGTGTTGGTTCTCGCCTTCTGTTAAATTCTGGACTTCAAAATAAAAATTCAAAGCGATAAGAATATAAAGCAAGTCACTCAATAAAACACCAATATCAAAGGCTATAGCCGCTCGAACGCCTTTTTTTATGCTCGTTTCTAGAAGAACAAAAAAGACAGGACCTATCATTATACTTAACACGAAACCTGTAATAACTGCTTTTGTAATGAGGTGTACCAAATTCTAAAGTGCTTTCTACAAAAATAAACTTTCAAACCTCATCTTGGACGTAAATGCTAAATATTTGCAAAGCAATTGTTAACGTTTTATTGTGAAACGGAACTTTTTTAAGCAAAGTGCAATGAATTTAATTAGAATTCTTGTCAATTGTTTACATTTGTGCTCAAATCGGGTCATAATTTTGACTTAAGTAATTCTAAAGAATGAAAACCTTAGTTGCCAATACAAAATTAGAAGTTGTCATCAAGAAAGTGGAAAAAGAAGGAATTCTTGCCAAAGGTCTTATTGACGACTTAAAGGAAATACGTGAAATCGCTAAAAAGGAAGAAGATCCATTGGTGACAAAAGTTTTACGTTTAACATCTGAGTTTCTTTCTGAGAACAAAACTTTCAGTGTCGAAGGGCAATACGATGAAGATGAAGAAGGTAATGAATACCCAATTGAGGGAATTGAAGACCAAGAAAACTTAACGTATTTGTTGAATTTACTAATTCAATCGGATCACAAGATCAATAGAGAAGAAATTAAAGACTACCGAAGTGCCTTAAAAAGAGCGCTTTATTAAGTTAATAAAAATAAAATGTAAAAAACTTTCGATTTCAGACAACTAATTAGAATAATTGTCCGTTATTGGTGTAAGGTTTTATTTAAGCAAAGTCCTGCCATGCATTTACTCCTCTTTGAATGCATGTCAGGATTTTTTTTGTGCCCTACTTTTTTGACCGAAAATTCTTTGGGTAAAAAATTTAAACTCGGAATCAAACGAATGAATAGAGAGGCGGATTACTTTGCTTCCTCAAACAAAAATACCTGAACCCAATAATCTCTGAAATCTCCGTTTTCTTTTAACAATACTGACAATAAGATATATACTGGTCTGAATTGTGTGAGAACGGAATTTTTTCATCGTACATTTCTTCAAAAATCTCTGTCAAAACATTTGGTAATGCAGCAACAAAATTGGCTAAACTCATGTCGCCTGTTTGCAAACTAAGTGGTGATTCCGGGTAGTTGACGAACGAAATGATATTTACCTCATCGGGCAAATAACCATATGTTTCTCGGAATAAATACGCATAAATCCACAATTGAAGAACTTTTCCTTTGGAGGCCGCTTTCCTCAATTCAGTTGCTACATTTTTTTGATTTGTACCAAGGTCCTTCTGCTCAACTTTCCCACTTTTATAATCGATAATGCGCGTTTTTCTCCAAAACCGTCAATTCTATCGATAAATCCTTTCAAATTTACGCTTTTTTCTTTGCCGTGTATTGTCAGTTTTATTACTGTTTCCAACTTTTGCTCCAAGGAATGAATGATCAAGGGTTGGTTTAAATGCATCAGCCATTTTTTCTCTTTTTTGAAAAATTGTTTGAGCAAAGTCAACGCCATTTCGTAACTCAAAAAGTTTTTTCCTGAAGCAAAAGAATTTTCATCTTCGTCGTAGTGTTTTTTAAATTCTCTTTTCACCAGATCCAGATACTCGCCTTCCATTCGCGTAATATCGATAGGTGTCACAGTTTTTGGATTTAAACTTTTATTTCCATCTTTATCACGATGCGAAAAAGGTTGGTACAAATCTTCCAAAACAGTATGAATAATCGTTCCTAATGTGTTGTTGTTCATCTCCTCCTCTACTTGATCTTCATCACCGTATTCGAGAACATAGCGGTAATAGAAATCCAGCGGACAATTCAGGTATTTGTTAAGCGCACTCGCTGAGACGGACTTCTCTAAAATACGATCGATTTTCGCAAAAATATCTGGCGTTTTTGGAATCGAGTTCAATTGATTTTTGACCGCTGAAGCATCCAATACGTAGGTTTTTTCTTCTATCTTCACTTTTGGAGCTTGGCGTTCCCATTCCATTCGCATTTGCTGGATATAACGACTCGGTTCACCACTATTCAAGCTTTCCTGCGCATCCATATAAGTGATCGTCATGTTTTCCACTTTGTGCAACAAACGATAGAAGTGATGAGCAAAAAGCCCCTGTTTGTCGCGAGTTCCCGGCATACCAAAATAATTCCGTAAATCCATCGGAATTAGAGTCTGAATTGGATTTCCTGGAGGCATCGTCCCTTCGCTTAGTCCTAAACAAATGATGTTTTTAAAATCCAACATTCGCGTTTCCAGTAGGCCCATCATTTGCAAACCTTCCGTCGGCGTTCCTTCGTATGCAATGCGCTGTTTTCCCCAGTTTTGTTGGAAAAGCAACTTGAAGGTTCGTAAACTCATTTCAGGAAAATCTTCGCCTAAAATATTTTGAAAGGTGATTATCGCTTTATCAAAAGTCCTAAGAATGGCTTTTTCAAATTCATTCTCCTTTTTGAGAATCGGATAAATCTGTCTGTTCAATTCCCGCATTTGATTCAATGCTTTGCCAAAGTCGCTATTCCAAGGTTGAAGCAAGACTTGAAAAAGCTGTTCTATGGATTTATTTTCCATAGAAACACTCGTCGATGAAAGAAAAATACGGTTTCTGGAAATGATGTAATTTTCCAATTTGCGTTGTTTTCCAATAATTTCTTTACTCGTAAAAGCTTGATAAAAAGGATGCTGCCATAGCTTAAACAAATCTTTGTGGTACAAACTCTTAGTTTTGAAACGAGTAAAATTTTCTTGAACAGAGAACAGCAAGTCAACCCATAATTTTACAGAAGTATCTTTTAACTGGAGCCCCATCGTAATATTTGCTCTGCCGATATTCAGAGGTAAATTCTTCATCATCGGGCCCGCCAAGGTTTCGTCAGCCAACAAAAGCAACGTTTCATTCAGCTCATTTTCATTCATTTTGGACAACAAAGACGCCGCGACTTTGACTTGGCCTATTCCTTGCGCACAGGAGATTAATTCAATATTTTTCTCTTCTGTGAGCATGTCGCTTTCGGTGAAATACGCTGGTTTTCGGCCGAGAAATTCATTCAATGCACGCTGGAAATAACCCGCTTCGTGGTGTTTTGCTTTGTAGTAAAACTCATCGATATTTTGTAAAATATGCGTATTTCCTCGAACATGCAGCTTGCGCATTATTGTCATTTCAGACAAAGAAAGTGCATTGAAACCTGCAAAAATAAAAATCCGTTTATCTTCTCTCGAAGAAACCAACTCAATATTTTCTGCTACCTCCCGAAAAGCCATTCCGCTGTACGCCCAATTATTTTTCTTTAACCTTTCACGTAATCCGTCGTAATATTTTGGTAATCGCTCCCAAAACTCTAAAAATTTCTGCTGCGTTTCGCTGAGTTCTTCTGAATTGAAACTCCAATTTTCGATGTCTTTGATATCTTTTAAATTCTTGAACAACTGTTCTGGTTCGACCAAGTATTTATCTATTTCCTCGAAATCAGCCAGAAGTGTGGTTGCCCAATTGTAAAATGCGTCAAAACTTCGGTCGATAATATCTTGTTCTATTTCCAAATGAACGCGGTACAATTCAAACAAAATATTGAGTTTATCAACGACTTTATACGAACTTGCATTTTTCACCCAACTATCGATTGTGAGCATTTGAGGAGCAAAAATTGGGCGGTCAAACTTTGAAGCCAATTCCATTTCTAAATATTTTCGGGCACGGATAGAAGGCAAAATAATGACTAAATCTTCTAGTGGCCATTCGTTCTCGATTATGAAGTCGGCAATGCGGGTTATGAATTTAGATCCTTGCATTATTTTTTAGAAGATAAAAAGCCCCAATATGTGCTTTTGTTGAGCTGGAAAATTTCTGCATTCGGGTAATTTTTTATGAATCCAGCCGGAAAACGAACCGTTTTCTTTTTCGTCCAAGAGGTTTGATATGCGCGCATTCTGCCATTCTCCATTTCTATGCAGTCGACGTTTTGCTTGGTATGTGTTTTCCACGTATAATATTCAACGGATTTACCCAAATTTCGATTCCATTTTATTTTTTCTACCAATAGCCAATTTCGCCACAATTGGGTTGCATCGTTTCTCCATTCCATAGAATTGAAATTATTTATCAATGCGTTTCGGAAACCGTTATCCGTAAAATATACGGACGTTCCTTTTTTCATTTCGTATTTATTTCCACCGTAATATGAAGGTATGCGATAAATCAAAAATGCTTTTTCAAATAATTCCACGTAGCGTTCGACTGTTTCGTTGTCTAGATCACAACGCGTTCCAATATCGTTATACGAAATCACTTCGCCCATTTCAAAAGCCAAGGTTTTAAGAACAGCAATCATTTGTTTTTTCTTGTTGATTCTATCGTTTGCACCCAAATGAGTCGTGAGGATTTGCTCCAACAATTCATTGATAATCTCTTCCGCATTTTCGGGATTATTGATCACGCTTGGATACGACCCGAACACCAAGCGATCTTCTAATTCCTTTTCCAAACTTCCCATTCCTTTGGTTTGAGCAAGTTCGTAAAATGAGAACGGCGTTAACTCCACAACCAAATCGTTTGCTTTCAAAGCTTCAAATAGAAGTTCGTCAATCGGAGCTTGGAAGGAAGAAAGTAGCACAATTCGCGGAGCAAAATCGTTCGCCAAAACCATTTCGAGTAACAATTGCAGTTGCCCAAAGTGCTCGGCATCTTTCAAAATCAAGATGTGCGCGTCGCCCGTTTTTTCCTTTAAAAACGTTTCTATTTCCGTTTCACTTTGCAGTGATTTATAATCTTTTCTCGAAACCAGCGCATGCGACCAAATTAAATCCGTCAGAATATCCAAAACAAATTCTGTTTTCCCTATGCCTTTTGGACCTTGAATTAAAAGCACTTTTGCTTCTTTAATTTGCTCCTGGACAGTAACTTTTAACTGTCTGTTTATTTTCGATTGTGCACGTATTTCTTCCATGGAATAGAATAAATCAATTTAATTCTGCGGTAAATTACTAAAAATCATGCTCAAATTTCGATTTCCAAGAGACAAGTTATTCACATCGGAAGGCTATGAAGTGGATGGACGGATGGCGAGAAGGAACGGCACGCGGATGACACGGAGTTTGTAGGATTTTCACGGAGTTTTTTGCTTCGAATGCAAGCATAAACTTCTTTGCGACTTTGGGTTTAATCTATACCAACAATCTCTCCACATGTCCATCGCCAAATGCATACGGAATATAAGCCAATGAAGGGATTTCTTTGGTTAAAATCAGTGGTGTTTTTTTACCCAATGAAATCGTTCCGTGCGTTTCGGAAAGTCCCATAGCGTAGGCTGCATTTATAGTTAAAGCATTTAAAGCTTCTTCGGGCGTCAATTTCATTTTCACGCAAGCCAATGACCAAACGAACTGCAAATTTCCACTTGGTGTTGAACCTGGATTAAAATCACTTGCCAAAGAAATGGGCAAACCTGCGTCTATCATTTTTCTCGCCTCAGCGAAAGGTATTCCAAGAAAATGGGAACAACTTGGCAAAAGCGTCGGCATGGTGGTTGAAGTTTTTAAATCAGCGATATCTTGGTCCGAAATTTCTTCCAAATGGTCGACAGAAAGTGCAGTGAACTCGATTGCTTTTTGAATTCCACCCAACACAGAAAATTGATTGACATGGACTTTCGGTTGCAATCCGTATTTCGCTCCTGCCTCCAAAATTTGGTGCATTTCTTCCACAGAATAATAATTTCGTTCGCAGAAAATATCTATATAATCTGCCAAGCCTTCTTCCGCTATTTTTGGTAACATTTCATTGACAATCAAGTCTATATAACCTTGATGGTTTTCTTTGAATTCAGTGGGAAAAGCATGTGCTCCCAAGAAATTTGCTTTGATGATGATATCGGAAGTTTCTTTTAATCGCTTGATGACGCGCAACATTTTTAATTCAGCTTCAACTGACAAACCATAACCCGACTTTATTTCAATGGCACCCGTTCCATATGATTTCACTCTTTCCAATCGAACTTTTGCTTGTTCAAATAATTCATCTTCACTCATTTCCGCCAATCGACGGGCAGAATTTAAAATGCCACCCCCTTTTATGGCAATTTCTTCGTAGGACAATCCCTTAATTCTATCCACAAATTCCTCTTCTCGACTTTGAGCAAAAACCAAATGTGTATGCGAATCGCAAAACGCTGGGAGAACATATTTTCCTTCTGCATCAATCACTTCCACATCTCGCCAATCGGTAATTCCGCCCCATTCCGACATGCTTCCATATTCTACAATTACACCATTTTCCTGCGCTAAAAATGCATTTTCCAAGATAGGTAATTCTTTCATTTCAGCACCTTTCCGGATCGTTGGTAAATTTTCACCGACTTGTACTAAAGCTTTGATGTTTTTGATTAATCGTTTTCCCATATTACAATTTTACGGAATTTTGAGGGGAAAATGGGATTTGAACAATCAAGGATTATAAATCTGAAGCCATGTGTGTCTTTTGTCAAGAAACTTCCCTTGTAGTTCGATAAGCTCAATGCAATCAAATACTCCTAGAAGAAACACGATTGAAATTCTAAATAAACAAAAATTCATTCGGAAAGCGACACTCTATTCTCCGTTTAAATTCTTCTCCCTAAACATTTTATTAATCTCGTTTTCTATATGACCCGCAATTATCTGTCGTTCCGTTTTATTAAAATCAATGAGCTGAGTTAGTCTGAGGGCCGCGAATAACAAATCTTTAATGGCCTGATCCTTATTCGACCAAATTGCTTTATCGCTGATGGGTTGGGTTGTTTCAATTGGCTCAATTTTTTCTGAACCAATTCTGGAAAAATGTTCTTCAATGCCCAAATGTAATAACTCATTGAGCTTAGTAATTTCTTTAAACGTAAAATCCATATTCCCATTTTCTCTTCTAGAATACTGAGATTGGGTAATGCTAAGGGCAAAGGAAATGTATTCTTGTGATAGATCCATTTCTCGTCTTTTAATCCGGATTAATTCATTTACGTTTAGCATTTCAACAAACTAAAATATTAGCAAACTAATTATTAACAAACTAAATTAATCTTTTTTTTAATTCCTGAAATAAGCCGCACATGGTTTATTTTAATATCACATAATTTAAATTAAAATATAGGTTTACTGACTAGTAAATCTCTTTTAGCTGTAGTAATTTCGATCTAATAAAAATGTATTTGCGATAGGACTAGTACATTATTCTATGGCATGCTCTAAAATCGTTTTTTTGGCATTGTGTGTTCTATTTTGAAACGTTAAAAAGTTAAAAATACAGAAAATAAAAACACACAATAATGAAGGTATTTTAATAAAGAAAAAAGTATTTTATGCGTTTATTGAAAAAGATTATTGATTTCGAGAAATCGTTTGATTATTGGTTCACAGTTAAGTTTGGATGGTTTTTTGTCAACGGACGAAAAATTGACCGCTTTAACGAAAAACTCAAAAAAAGAATATCAGATAAGGAACTAGAACGGAATAAAAACGCTCAAGAAAAAATCACATTGGAATGAATTATTTACAATAGGAACGAATCACGTGTTCACAATGTTCCAAATATTGAAACTTAGCCCATTCAAAAAGGACAAGAAAACTGCCGTTTAAATAGCTTGTAAAGCTCAATTACTTGAGAACAAATTTTACAAGTTGCCGAAATAAGAAGAAGAAGTTCATAATCTTGCGATTTTCAATATAACCTAAACATTGGAGGTAAAAAATCAAAAATTTATTCCGCTGAAATAGAAGTTCAAATCTCGAGAGGCAATGTCAGTTCATCTCGAAAGTTGATTGGTCAAGTACAAAATGAGAAAACAGTTATAAGATCTATTCCAAGCCGAAAAATCAAAGTTCAATCTTTCCAAAAGTTATGTTCCGCAACCCTTATAATAGCCGTTATCAAACCGCAAGATTGTTTTTTGAAATACCTTTTGCTGTTTCCGTAAGTTGGATATTAAACACAACGCTCTGTATCTATTTGTTACATGAAAGTCCATTCGAAGGTTCTCCAAAAGATGTTCCTATCTCCTGAACAATTACAAAACTTCCTCCCTATCGCTATTTCAGGACTAGACAATTCTACAACAAAAAAGGGCATCTTAAAAAGATGCCCTTTACATAAAGAAACGATTAAATCGAATTCTTAGTTTTTAATCACTTTATGGATAGAAGTAGCATTTTCAGTATTCAAACGGATGTAGTAAATACCTCTGTTAAAATCAGCTAATGTTACTTTTCCTCCAGTTGTGATTGTTGAAGTTGAAACTACTTTTCCTGTTGCATCCATTACTTCAATTGAAGCACTGTTACTTGGGAAGTTAATAACAACATCACTAGATGTTGGGTTTGGATAGATAGAAACGCCTGTTCCAGCAATTTCTTTTATTCCAATATTTGCAATTGTTACACACACTGATGTATCTGAGCAACCTGCTGCATTTGTCAAAACAACTGCATAATTGCCATTCACTGTTGGAGCAAATGTTTGCGCTGTTGCTCCAGCAATTGCTGTGTTTGTTGCACAATCAATCCAAACATAACCTGTTCCTGCAGTTGCAGTAAGGGTTGCATCCCCGTTATCTGTCGCAACTGCTACTGGCGCAGCCAGCTGAACAGCAATAGTAACCGATACCGAAGCTACAGAAGTACACGTTGCGTTTGCCGCTGTTAATGTATAAGCAGTTCCTGCTGTTGCCGTAATTACACCTAAAGCGCCTACGGTTGCTCCAACTGGAGTTGAAACGTAGGTTGAAGTTGAATCATAATTACTTACGGTTGCTGTTCCAGGTGATGTACATGTAGCCACTGTAGTTGTTACTGCTGGCGCTACTGGCTCAGTCAATTGAACATCAATAGTAAACGATGCCGAAGCTACTAAGGCGCCACAGGTTGCGTTTGCCGCTGTTAATGTATAAGCAGTTCCTGCTGTTGCCGTAATTACCCCTAAAGCGCCTACGGTTGCTCCAGCTGGAGTTGAAACGTAGGTTGAAGTTGCATCATAATTACTTACGGTTGCTGTTCCAGGGGATGAACAAGTGGCAGCAACTGTTGATAACGTAGGTGCAAGACAAGCAGGTGCCGCAACAATGTTCACATTGTAATCTTCAGTTTCGCCATAAAAGTATGTCCCGCAAGAACTTGGTGCAGCGGACTCAACGTGAACAATCCGCATTCTTTTTAATCCCGGAACAGTTCCCGCAGGAACCAGGACGTTATAA
>JBDNIA010000319.1:0-10269 GCA_041688525.1 Crocinitomicaceae bacterium
ACATGAAGCCCATCATGGATCTTCGGGCAAAATATAAAGAAGCTTTTGCAAAACACCACGAAGTTAATTTAGGATTTATGTCCTTCTTTACGAAAGCAGTAACAGAGGCATTGAACTTGTTTCCATCTGTAAATGGACAAATTGATGGTAACGAAATGGTAATGCACAGATACGCGGATATCGGTATCGCTGTCTCTTCTCCAAAAGGATTAATGGTGCCTGTTGTTCGCAATGCAGAAGAGATGACACTAGCCGAAATTGAAAGAGAAATCAAACGTTTGGCAATACGCGCTCGGGATGGTAAAATTACACCAGACGAAATGACGGGTGGAACATTTACAATCACCAACGGTGGCGTGTTTGGTTCCATGTTGTCGACGCCAATAATT
Source organism: Crocinitomicaceae bacterium (assembly GCA_041688525.1). Classification (GTDB taxonomy): domain Bacteria; phylum Bacteroidota; class Bacteroidia; order Flavobacteriales_D; family Crocinitomicaceae; genus UBA2040. The sequence goes on from JBDNIA010000319.1 coordinate 390, forward strand.
AATCCGCCGCAATCCGCAATTTTGGGAATGCACAACATAGTTGATCGCCCAGTTGCAATTAACGGCATGGTTGAAATTCGGCCAATTATGTATTTGGCGCTTTCTTATGACCACAGAATCATTGATGGAAAGGAATCTGTTAGCTTTTTGGTAAAAGTCAAAGAGATGCTAGAGAATCCGGAAAGAATGATGTTCGGAGCAAAAGATCCACAAGCAGTTTTATTGGGATTGTAAGAAATTACGAATTAATCAATTACGCGTTCGCAATTCATATTTGAATAATTCGTAATTTAAAAAGCCGTGTTTAAAAAATTAGCTTTACGTTATATTGATTCTTTTAAAGGACTGTCGAAAGAAGTTTGGTGGCTAGCGTTAATTACGTTAATCAATCGAGCGGGAACAATGGTGATTCCTTTTTTATCTCTTTATTTAACTGAAAGCAAAGGATTCACCCTTGGTGAAGTTGGCTGGATAATGACAGCTTTCGGCTTAGGTTCGGTTTGTGGTTCGTGGACAGGCGGGTTTTTAAATGACCAGATTGGCTCCTATCGCACAATGGTTTTTGCATTGATAAGTTCTGGTTTTCTTTTTATTGTTTTGCAATACATGGAAACTTTCTGGGGAATTGCGCTAGCTATATTCTTTGTGATGTTCTGTGCCGATATTTTTCGCCCCGCCATGTTTGTAGCCCTGAGAGCTTATAGTAAACCTGAAAATCAAACCCGGTCATTGACTTTAATTCGACTGGCAATAAATCTTGGTTTTGCAGCCGGTCCCGTGTTAGGCGGGTTTTTAATTTATAAAATAGGTTATAGCTCCCTTTTTTGGGTGGACGGTTTTACTTGTTTTGGCGCTGTAATTTTAATGCTAAGGGTTTTGCATCCAAAACGAACGGTTCAGCGAAAAGAAGAAATAAACAATGCACCAGTTTCGGTTTATTCTGATTGGAAATATCTACTCTTTTGCTTTGGCGTAATGACTTTTGGAGTTGTATTTTTTCAATATTTCTCTACTGTTCCAGTCTATTTTAGCAAAGAATTCAAGTTAAGCGAAAAGTATATTGGTTTGTTATTAGGGTTCAATGGATTTCTGGTTTTTTTAATAGAAATGCCTATCATTCATGCCATAGAAAAGAAAAAAGTGTCAAGTTTAAAATATGTCAGTTATGGTCTGGTACTGTTGGTTATCAGTTATTTAACGCTCCTGTTTTCCCCATCCATTTTTTGGTTATGGATAGTAATTGTGTTCATGTCAGTTGCGGAAATGCTCTTTTTCCCCTTTTCTAATGCGTATGCAATGGAAAGAGCAAAACGAGGAAAAATGGGCCAATATATGGCACTCTACTCTATTGCTTTCAGTTTTGCCCATATATTTGGACATAATTCGGGCCTACATTTGAGTGAAGCTTTTGGGTTTTCATTAACTTGGTGGATAATGATAGCAATTGCAGTTTTTGGAATTGGCATTTTTACTATTATTAGCAAGTCAGATAATCGAGTACTGACAAAAAACGTTTAATTTTAGCTTTAAGTAAATAGTAATTAGAAATATATTTTTATGTCAAAAATAACTTTAGGAGGAACACCCTGTAATACAATAGGAACGCTGCCGGAAATCGGTTCAATTGCGAAAGACTTTACTTTAGCCAAAAATGATCTGAGTCCATTGGGTCTCTCTGATTTAAAAGGTTTTCGTGTTATTCTTAATATTTTCCCAAGTGTAGACACGAATACTTGTGCAGCGTCTGTGCGAGCATTTAATGAAAAAGCAGCAGCTTTGGATAATACAAAGATCGTGTGTGTATCGAGAGATTTACCTTTTGCACAACAACGTTTCTGTGGAACTGAAGGAATTGAAAATGTTATGACCGTTTCTGATTTCGCAACTGGTGACTTTGGTAAGAACTATGGATTAGAAATAATGGATGGCCCTTTTCAAAATTTACACGCAAGAGCAATCGTAGTTTTGGATGAAAATGGAGTTGTTAAGCACACGGAATTAGTTTCTGAAATAGCAAATGAACCAAATTATGACGCGGCGATAGCTGTACTTTAAGAACAGTTTATGAAAATATTACTTTCTTTGTTTTTAGTTGCTTTACTAGCAAATGCCTGTAAGAAGGTAAGTTCTAGTGAACAAGCTAAAATTGATAATGATATCATTTTAAAATATATTGCTGATCATAATTTAGCCGCCATAGCAACTGGCTCAGGTTTGTATTATGTTATCAATGAAAAAGGTACAGGATCAAGCTGCAATTCCAATTCAACAGTAAAAGTGGCCTACAAAGGTTATTTTACAAATGGAAAAGTATTCGACGAAAGTAATGCTTCAGGTGTTTCATTTGGATTAAAACAAGTGATTGCTGGCTGGACAGAAGGAATACCTTATTTAAACGAAGGAGGTAAGGGGATTTTATTGATTCCATCCACATTAGGATACGGAACTGAAGGCAATTCTAGTATACCTGAAAATTCCGTATTGGTTTTTGAAGTTGAATTAATTGATGTAATTTGATACTTTAAATGCAATTACATTAACTTATAATCGTTCGAAAAGTTAAATTAATCCGAGGAGTGAAAATCTTTTTTGTTGGGGGCAAGCGATGTACCCAATGCGCTTGTGTTTCGTCTTTCATGACCAATAAACTTCCATGCTCTAGCAGCATAGAAAGAATTTCTTTTGTCGCTTTATTTTTGAAAGTGAATTTTCTTGCCGCTCCAAAACTCATGGAAGCAATTGCTCCATTTTTTTTCAAATCTTTTTCGGCATCGCTGTGCCAACCCATTCCTTCACTTCCATTGTGGTATAGATTTAAGAGACAGGAATTATAGGTTTCACCAGATTTTTCCTCTACGAGTTTTTTAAGAATTTGCAACTCTTTTGTCCAAATCAGCGCCTGTTTTGTGGTGTTCGAATAGGTATATTCAAAAGGTTTGTCGCCGTACCACGCTACTTTTCTTTTTGTTTCAAGACGTTTCCCAAAGATAACAGTAACATCATTTTTCCATTCAATATCTTCCAATAATTTGCTGAATAAATTTTCTGCCTCTACATTTTCAAGAATTTTCCCATGATAATTGACTGTTCCTTCCTTAGGCAGCAGGTTAATATTGGGATTGTAAGATAAATTGAATAAATCCATATTATAATTGATTAACACAAAGGAAGTAAAATCCTTTGCTCATCAATGTAACTTTTAATAGGACAAGTTTGTTCTATTATTAAATGATTTTATATGAAAAAAACATTTGTCCTCTTTTTTTTAAGTTCAGCTTTATTTGCACAAGAAGAGCCTAGCACGAGTCAGTTTTGGAACAATTATTCTCAGTTTAACCCTGCTATGACAGGTTTTGAGGTCAAGCATCAAGGTGGAATTACCTTCCGTGACAAATGGGATAAATTATACGGTTCTCCAAAATTGCTCACGGGAAATTATGACCTTCAAATAAATAAGAAGCATAGTGTTGGCATCAATTTCTATTCGTTTCAAAACTACGGAAATGAAGTAAATGCCGCATCTCTAAATTATAGCTATAAGCTGATTTTTAAAGAAGCAAAGAAGCATTTCGTCTCTGTTGGAGCTGGAGTAGGTGTTGGAACTTTGAAATACAATAATCTCATTTTTGGAAATGATTTTCAAAATTGGCCTCAAGTTCTGAAACCTTCGACGTTCCCCAAGTTAAATTTGGGTTTAGCCTACAATTGGAATAAATTCATGGTAGGTTTTGGCGCAACTCAAATAACGGGTGATTCGGGAGTAAGAGGAAGTTATAGACCTGGACCACATTATTACGGAATTGCGGCCTATCGGCTAAAAGTATGCGAAAATTTCGATTTAATACCAAGATTTCAATTCAAAATGGTTCAAAATTTCCATACGATTGACATCAATTTAATGGTAACTTTTAAGAAGAAATATTCTTTGTCAGCAGGCGTCCGCAACACCGACACTTTTGTATTCCTTTTTCAATATGACGTTTTCGAAAAATTGCGATTGGGTTATTCTTATGACTGGCAAGTGAGTAAATTAAACAATGGCGCATTGAAGCCAACTCATGAGTTTGTTATTGGCTTTCGTTTGAAAGAGAAATCTTAACGAATCAAACTCGCGCGATACAATTTTAAATCCTCCCAACTAATTTCATCGCCAGCTTGCTCTTTTAGTTCGGATAGACTTTCAGTTTCGTCAATATTTATCTTATCATCCAGTATCTCTAGGATTTCAGGAGAGAGAATATCATCGACCTCTAATTTTTCTTGTAGGATAAGCTTTTCTAAATGAGCGTAAATTGTCTTTTGAGTGAACTTGCGTTTTTTGGCAATTTCATTGATAGTTAAACCTTCTAAGAACAAGTCCAAAGTTAGATCGTAGGTAGAAATTGTCGCTACTTTTTTCTCCTTTTTCTTTTTGGTTTCTGTTTTTCGAACGAAGACATCATCATCAAATTCGACATTCGGGCTGAACATATCACCTTTGGGTTGTAAAGCAGATTTTGCTACTTCAATTTTTGCTAAACGATAATTGCGAATTTCATCAAGCTGAAAGGTTTCTTTGTTCAATTCTCGATTGAAAACATGCGCCTCTAAGACCAACAGGCTTTTCTTCAAGCCAATAATTGTTTCAAATAAGGCTTCTTCCAATTCCTGTATTTCTTCTATTAGCGCCTTTGTTTTTTTAACGCGACTCAATTCCCCTAATTTTTTTAGAGAAGAAATGTAAACACCTTCCAATACGGGTAAGAAGTAATTTATTGCAGCTTCTGCTCGCTCCAATAAACGTTCTTTGTTGAGTTTCTCTTCAGAAAATAGAGAAGCCAATTGATTGCGAAACTTCCGCGCTGGTTCTAGCGTATTTTGTACGTTTTGCGCTTGAAGCGTAGCCCAAGCCTGATTTTTTATTTTTTCCGATTTAGGTGCAAGTCCAATATAGCTTTTCTCATATGAAGTCCATTTAGCCGCCGTATTTATCCAATCGAAAGTTTCAGTTAACCTTTCGTAGAGATAGTTATTCCGAGCTACGTCCAAATATTTCGGGAGTTGATTCATATTTTCGCTCTGCGCAGAATATTGAATGATTTTCTCGTCATTTTGTAATCCATTCAAACGGATCGGAGATAAAAGGATCAAACCTTCCAAAGTGCGCAACCGGGAAAGAGCAACATATGCCTGACCAGGAGCAAAAACACTCGCGACTTCTAAAACCGCTTTATCAAAGGTTAAACCTTGACTTTTGTGAACCGTGATCGCCCAGGCCAATTTTAGCGGAAACTGAACAAATGTTCCTAAAACCTCTTCTTCAATTTCTCCCGTACTCTGATTTACGGAGTATTTTATGTTCTCCCATTCGTAGCGTTCAACATTTATAATGACTTTGTCTTCAACACATTCAACTTCTATTTCGTCGAAATCAAGTTTTGTAACGATGCCCATTTTTCCGTTGTAAAATTTCTTTTCTTGCGCCAAATCATTTTTAATGAACATCACTTGAGCGCCGACTTTGAGTTCTAAGGTTTCATCCAATGGAAATGAAAACGGGGGCAATTCGGCTGTAATTTCGGCTTTGAAATCGAATGATTTTTCTTGTAAAGCCCCCAAAGCCGTAGCATTCATTTTGTCGGCTTTTGAATTGTGTGTGGTTAGTGTAATGTAACCTTCGTGCTTTGTTGGATCAAAGTCTGGTTGCACGTGTTTGTTGAGAAGATTGATATCTTCTTGTGTTAATCTGTTGTTTCGCAGGTTATTTAAAACTTGAATAAAATCTTCGTTTTGCTGACGGTAAATTTTACTCAACTCAATATACATTGGGGGCTTTTCATGTATTACTAGCGCATTGAAAAAATGAATTCCATTATAGTATTTATGCAAAATAGACCATTCTTGAGGTTTCACAACAGGAGGCAATTGGAACAAATCGCCAATAAACATGACTTGAACACCGCCATAAGGTTCGTTATTTCCACGAATGTTTCTCAGCGTCCAATCTATTGCATCCAACAAATCTGCCCGCAGCATGCTCACTTCATCGATTATCAACAACTCCATATTTTGGATAATCTGTTTGCGCTGTTTGTTCATATTGAAATGACGCATCAATGATTTCTTGGATTCCATTTTCACTGAGCCGTCTACATGAAAACCTTCTTCGAAATCAGGTATGAATCCGCCAAAGGGCAATTGAAAAAAGGAATGAATTGTCACGCCTCCAGCATTTAAAGCGGCAATGCCTGTGGGCGCTACGATAACGGTTTGTTTATATGTAGAATCAACAATATGTCGGAGAAAAGTTGTTTTCCCTGTCCCGGCTTTCCCCGTTAAAAATACAGGGTAATTGGTTTGATTAATGAATTTCTCCGCGAAATCGCTTGCTTCGGTCATTGATAATATTAAGTATTCTTCTATTAAGATAGTTAAAAAGATGAATTAGAAGGAGATTTTAAGTGTTCAATAAAAAACTTTTCGAATACCAATAAAAATAAAAACCATAATGGTATAAACCAAAAAGAAAGGAAGAATAAAGGCTTTCAGACCTAATACAAGCATAAGGGCAATAACCAGTAATTGAAATCCCAAGCCGAAAGTAGAAACACTCGTCATCAACCAATTTGGCAACACTTTTCCGTTATTTGCATTACTATCTAAGACATAAATTGTTTTATCAAAAGCACCATAAAATAGCTTATATAATCCAAAAAGAATATTTACGTGCTTCTGCGCTTCACCTTCCAATGCGATTGGTGTTTTATATTCAAACACACGACTAGTTGTATCGCCATCAAATTTATTTCTTAAAATTACATAGTAGTAATTGTAAAGAGTGCCTTGCAGCTGCAAACCCAAGAAGGCTAGAACGCAAATCAAAATTGAAGTTTCAGTAATGTACCAAATAGAAATAAAAAACAAAGCATTTAAAATAATGTCTGCAACAGAATCTAAATAACGGCCAGTGTAGGATGGTTTTTGTTTTATACGTGCTAATTCCCCGTCTGCGGCATCGAGAACTGACTTAAAAATTAAAAAGAATGCGGCAAACCAATAAGAACCTTGAACGATACAATAAAGAGCGATCAACCCGGATAGTATGAAACCAATAGTAACGTGAATAGGAGTGAAGGAGGTATTCTTTAATGAGTTCGCAATTACTTGAGCTAAGGGTCTTCCATAGTCTGAAAGGTCAAGGAATCTATGCGCTTTTGGTAATTTGGACATTGAATACTGTATTGTGGGATATACCGAATTATTAGAGCAAAGATAATGCTTCGCGGGTTATGAAAGGCTACTTGGAATGGATTTTCTAAAAAGGTGAATAGCCGGTTTTGATATTGTTATTTCTGAGTTGAATAAAATCGATGCATACTAAAAACATGAGGGAGGCTTAGACAGGATAAAATAATAAAGAAAATACCGATATAATTTGTTCCTGCAAAAAACAAGAAATAGAAAATAAGGAAGGCTCCACCGACACTAAACGGGAGAGATTGTATCCACATTTTAGATGAGCGTTCATTTAAACCTGATGAAAGGTGTCGCCACCCGTTTATGCTGTGCTGGCCGACAAAATAAATTCCAAATGATAAGAGCAAGGGTAGTTTGTTGGCGAGTAAAAGATAGACCAATGTAAAAAGCATATATTTTGACTTTTTCGTTACTGCCAAATAAAGGCCACAAGAAATTACAAGTATTTGTACTAAACCGACTAATTCCCCGGACATTTTTTTTAGTGCGTTTCCATAGCTTAGATGTGGAATTTGTTTTAAAATAGAGACTAATTCGTCGGTATGGAAAAATAGAAGCGTCATTAGGACAACTAAACCCCAAAGGAAGGATTGCCATCCTTGTTTTAAATTCCATTCTTTAAAGTCGGCTTGTCCAAAGTGCCATGCGGAATAGACAATAAATAGAAACAGCGCAATATCAGAAGAAAGCCACCAAACGAGGCCAAAAAGGACACTTTTTAATAAGTAACGAATACTAAAATAGAAGAGTTGTTTCTTATTGATAATTTTTTTGATGTAAGATGGTCCAAGGCTCCGTGGCCGAGACCAACGGATAAAAATCCAAATGCTAGAACAACCCAAGAAATTAATTCAAGGTTGTAAAAGGAAAGGATTAGTGAGAAGACTGTGAAAACAAAAGGTAGTGTTAGAACCGGCAGAATAGTACTTTGCTGAACGAGATCTTTTATGGCTGCTCCAATAAATAGCTTTCGAGGTAACTTTGAAAAAATTGCGATTTCTTCTGAGAGACTAGTTTTTTCTCGCAAAAAGCTTAAAACGGTATTTGTGGGTACTTTTTTAAAGAGAATTTCAAAAATTCGTTTTCCGTATTGAGGCTTTCTCTCTAATATTTTCAATAGTAATCGGTCATAAAATAGGAATCTCTTTTTTCGCGATTCTCTATTTGACATTTGATTGTTTTTTATGGCTTCCATCTGTACGAGCGCGTCTTCTGCCATTGCATGAAAAGCGTAACCAGTGGAACATTTTAACAAGTCTGCACGTGCTCCCATGTTTATCCAATTTTCTCCAAAATCATCAATGTCCATTTTGGCAGAAGACATCGGAATCACGCCCACTTCGTTTTCCGTAATTTCGAAGTCAAGGTTTAATCTATTTATGTAATCTAGCAGAATTGTGTTTGCGTCTTCTTCAGACAATATATTCTTTCCAAATCGGGTCAACTCTATTAGTGCAACATTTTTTTCAAAAGGGAGAACATAAATAAATTGAGTGGAGTTGTTTTGAGGAATATTAAAATCCATCATCATAATCGTCGAATTATCGAATACGTCCTTCGATGTTTTAATTTTCCAGCCATAAAATGACTGGTATATATGACTTTGATTTTTTTGTAGTTTTAAAAAAGAGGGTGGACGGCTATCGAAAACTTTTGTAGCGCGAAGCTCTGAGTTTTCAATCGAAATCGCATAACTAGTATAGCTTACTTTTGGCTTATCTTTTAACGAGGATTGATAGAAAATTACCTCATTTAAATTTAAAATTTTCTTTGTTTCAGTGTAGAGGTCTATGCCTTTTATGTGGTAGTAATGTAGCGGTTTGATATTTTGTTTTGTAACGCCACCTATTTCAATATAATCCCAGCTGCAACTAACTAATTTTTCAAGTCTCAATTTGAGAAGCGCCTCTTGTGTTGACCAAAAACAAAAGGTGCGATCGTTCGTAGATTTGCTACTTGGTTCGATTATAGCTATGGTTTTACCAAGGAGCAAACCGTTTTCATGAAGACTTAAAATTAATAAACAATTTGCGGCACCGAGGCCTATAAATAGGAAATCATATTGGGATGGTGATTTCTTTGCAGCAAGCTGTTTCATCAATTTCACTTTAAATTTGGCATATAAAAAAGGGATGGTAATCTTAAAACTACCACCCCTTTTCTTTCAATTTTGAATTTGATTATGCCTCAGCAACGTCTGCGTCAGCAGTTCTGCTTAAAGCGTAAATTACTAGACCGAAACCAATTTTGTTAATTGCATCTGCGATGTTGTAAACGATATCCATAGCCTTCGTAGCTGCTGCTGCATCTTCTACAAGTCTAAGACCAAATAATCCACCTGGCGTACCCAAGATGTAACCCAAAGGATAAATAGCCCAACCAACTAAAACGAACCAAGCGAGAATTCTTGTAGCTTTCGCTACTTGAGGACCTGCTGTTTGAGATAATTTGGCAATTTCTCCGAACCACACTAAGTAAGCGATGTAGAAATAAGCTGCACCTGAAAGAACACCCCATAATACACTGTTTCCACTGTCGATAGTTTCTCCAATATAACCAGTTACTAGCATCACCAATGATGCAAAAATCAACTTCCAAAGTAAGCCAATTTTAGCGCCTGCTTTTTTGGTGATTAAGTAAAACT
>JBDNIA010000320.1:0-5002 GCA_041688525.1 Crocinitomicaceae bacterium
TAATCCCAACATCGTTGATATCATAATTGAATCTATCGTCAAAACAGCGATTGAGCCAAAGGTGTTTAGGTAGGAGAATAGACTAAACTTTATAATAATTTTCTGAAAGCGTTTCGCAATATTTATGGAACTGAATCGAACATGAAATTCACCTATTTTAATTATGTATAACATTAAATAAAGGGCAGGAAGTAAGTAGATTAAGCTGTAAAATGCAATAAAATAGTTAAAACTTATAAAGTTAAATCCAAACGCAAATATAATAATGCTAATACATACGCGCAACAACAATTCATATGCGAAAACGGACACAATATTGATGAACATTACTTTTAAATAACTATCAAAAAGAAGATAGAAAACATAACCAATTCCAATAGGAATAACCCACAAAGAGTATTTTGAAAATAGCGCACTTTTCTCTTCGTAATAATAAGCAATGTCATTTTGCAAACACAGATAGAATGAAGAAAATATAATGATTCCAAGAAGAACAACACCCATCATTAAACCCAAGAATCCGTAATTATTTTTGTCTTTATTTTGAAAAAACGGGAAGAATTTCCAAGTAGCAAAGACGGATCCGAGACTTGTCGCTTGACCGAATAAAACGCCAATACCTAAAATTAAATTAATTAATCCAACCTCTTCAAGTGAAAGGAACATCACAAGCAACACGACTTTGTTAATGTAACCAAGTCCTAATCCAATATAATTTATTACCGAAGTCCTTAAGGCGTCTCGTTGTACAATTCCCATTCTTGCGGTAAATTTAGGAATGTATCCCAAATGAGAAACAATTATTACTAAAAAAGATAAAATACAATTAGTGAATTTAACATTTGTACTAACTTTAACATTACAATGAAGTTAACAGCATCCATATGTACATTCAACCGAGAGAAATATCTGCCACAGATATTTGAAAGTATTCGAAAGCAAACCTTATCTAAAAGCTTATTTGAGCTTATTGTAATAAATAACAATTCACCGGGCAATACGAAGGAACTTTGCGCGAATTTTAAATATGCAAATCCAGATATAAATTTCAGTTATTTTGAGGAATTCCAGCAAGGATTGTCATATGCTAGAAATCGATCTATTAGCGAAGCTAGCGGGGATGTTATTACTTTTCTTGACGACGATGCTTTTATCGATTTAAATTATTTTAAAGTAGTGGTGGATGAATTTGTTAACAACGACAACGTAAATGCGCTTGGGGGAAAAATATTATTGCATTATGAAGATGGAATACCAAGTTGGGAGAATAAGTATTTGAACTCTATACTTGGTTATTTCGATATGGGTGATGAAGAGAAATTTTTTAAACATCCTCAATACCCAAGAGGTTCAAATATGGCTTTTCGAACATCGCTTTTTAAAGAAGTTGGTCAATTTGATACGAATTTTGGAAGAACAGGTGGAAATATGATGGGAGGTGAAGAAAAAGAACTTTTCAATCGAATTTACAAAAGCGGAACAAAAATAAAATATATACCAACCGCTCTAGTTTATCATTGTGTGCCAATTGAAAGAACAACAGCGAAATTTGTAAAAACACAAGCAATTGGCGTCGGGTATAGTCAGCAACTTACCAGCAAAAAAGATAATTTTTTCAGTTATTTCAAAGCTATTTTATCAGAAGTCTTGAAGTGGACAGCTTCCTTTGTACTGTCTTTTGTTTACTTAATTCAGGGTAAGACTGGAAGAAGCTCAATGCTCCTTCGCTTCAGGTATTGGGTGACTTTAGGATTGCTCAAGAAAAACCCGAAAAAGCTCCTTTAAAAAAGAGAGTTATAATCTGTTCTTTCGAAAAGCTCAAGCTTCCCTCCTTTTGTTGCATTTATAATTTTCCGACCCCCTTTTTCAAATTCTACTTTCGCTAGCTTGTAACTTTGAAGCACTAAATCTAATTTTGGATCATTCCATTTTTTCCCTTTTCCGAAATAATCAGGGTGAAAATGATTGAGGTCAGCTTCTGTACTAGTAATTTGATTTCCCTCTACAACAGCACTTTTTGGAACTTCATAATTGAAATCCATACCGATTAAATAAACTTCTGTAAACCCCATATAGTAAGCAAGTTGGAAATTTATCATTGTAACGGTTTGTCCGCAATAAATTTGTTTCGAGCAGTCTTTTGAAAATCTTGATTTTTCAAAAAAACGATTACTGCTGATGTAAAAACTATAATCTAAATTTGCGAAATATCTGTTCAGCCTTTTTCCAATTTTATTTTTATACTTACTTGGAAAAAACATGTACTCACAATCATAGTCAATTAATTCCTGCAAATTGTCATTGATAATATGATTGTCCTCCACAGCGAAAAAGTTGGGTTTGTAGCCTATTTCTCTCGTTTTATAAAAAATAGAATTGACAGCAAAACTATATTCATCTTTCAATAAACCTAAATCTATTTCATTTAAAGAAGGTCCATTTCCAAGAATGAAACATCTTCGCCCTTTAAATTTATCCTTTACTTCCGAAATTCGTTTTTGATCTCTTTTTAAAACTCCAGGTTGACTCATAAGTATTTGTGGAATGAGCCTCTTAATAATTTCTTTCAATATTTTTTTCACTTTATTATTTTTGTTTAAATAAAATTAAATCTTTAGAGGCTGACTCAGAAAACTATTTTAAATCTTGGTTTAGTCGTTTTGACAATAAGGATGCACCAATGGAGGATAAGTGGACGTGATCTTTGAAATTTGAATCATCTAATTTCTCATTTCCATAATCTAATACATGCACATCTGTAGATTTTACTTCTTCCTTAGTCTTATTATAAAAGTCAATGAAATTCTTGGGTATTTTTTTTAGGTATTGTTGATGAAACGGCAAATTAACCAAATACATTTGGATTTTGTTTTCTTTTATCAACATGATTATAGAATCCAAATAATCCCTGTTTATCTCTGAAACACCACAATTCTTTGATTTGGCGTCAAAATAATGACGTTGAATTGTAGTATTAACATTCGCAGTTTTCATTCCAGTTGGAAGAGCTGTAAACCTGCCGATGAATTTCTCATGATTTTTCTGAGGTAAAACAAACATATTGCGAAAAATAATAGTGTAATATCTCTCTTTATCAACAGGTATGAATCCAAAATCCTTGATGGAGATTATTGGGTAAATTCGATTCAAAACATCACCAGTTGCGAAGTCATTTTTATAGAGATTATCCATATAAGCTGACAAACTAGGATAAGAAAAACCAAGAATAATCTTCTTCACATTCTTGGAATATTTCAGAATGTATTTCAACTTGAAATAACTGATGAAATAAGATTCTGAATTTTGAGCAGTATTAATACAATTATCAATTAAACTCGGGTCGAGTCCTGTCATCATTCTTGAGTCGCCAATTATGACGGTATTCGCATTTGAAACAAAATGGCGTTTATTTAGAAAGTAGGAATTGAAAGTATAATTAAAAGTCATTACTAACACCACGATGCCAAAGAAAAAAAATACTCGATAAATGAATTTTTTCATAGTCTAAAATTGAAAATAGAAAAATTCCTGTTCTTGTCCGTAATAATTTAGCATTGTAAAAGTCAAGCCCAAATAAATTGTCCATCGCAAAGGGGTTGAAAGGTGTTTCAAATCCATAGCGTGCGTTCTATTTCTTTGCAGCCACTCCCAGGATAGCAGAATAAAGATAATTGGCAAATAAGCTAATTTAGAGGGCATTTCGAGAATATTGTAAGAAAATATACGACTTATATAATCAAATCCTTTTGAGACAGTTGGAGAGCGAAAAATAATAAATGTGAAAAGGATAAAAACCATTGTTGTCATAATGCTTAAATTCAAGTAGACCTTCTTACCCAAGCGTTTCTCTATCTTCTTTCTTTTCTTTTTAGTTACAGTTTCTAAAACGATAGCTATTCCTTGAAAAACTCCGTACAGTATATAGTTCCAATTCGCACCATGCCAAAGTCCACTCAATAAAAAAGTCATAAAAATAGCGAAATACAAACCAAAGTTACCCCAGTTTCGAACGGAAGTATACACGGGTGTAAAAAAGTATTCGTTAAACCATTTCGTCAATGAAATGTGCCATCTTCGCCAAAAATCTGTGATATTCTTACTTAAAAATGGTAAATTGAAATTTTTCATCAACTCAAAGCCAAATAATTTTCCAATCCCAATGGCAATGTCAGAATATCCGCTGAAATCCGCATACACTTGAATGGCAAAATACAAAGCTCCAATTATAAGTACACTTGCAGGAAAATCTTGATAGTTTGAGAAAATGTCGTTCACATATCCGGAACAGGCATCCGCTATCGCAATTTTCTTAAAAAGTCCCCAAAGAATGTGCTTCAAGCCTTCTGAAGCTTGCTGGAGATTGAATTTTCTTTTCTTTTGGATTTGCGGCAATAAAGAATTAGCATTTTCGATTGGTCCAGCAGAAATTTGGGGAAAAAAACTAACAAAAAGGAAGAACTCCATTGGGTTTTTACAAACCTCAATTCGTCTGTAGTAGACATCTACCAAGTATCCTACAATTTTAAATGTATAAAAGCTAATACCGAGTGGTAGAATAAGTTTTAATGTTTGCAGTTCTATTTTCCCTCCGAAAAATGTAAAAGCATCGGAAAAACTTGTGATGAAGAAATTATAGTACTTAAAGAAAAGTAAAAAGCTTAAACTTATTGCCATTCCTGAAAACAGAATGAATCTTCTTTTTTTAACAAGTTTGTTTAACCAAAAACCGATAAAATAACCAATAGAAATTGCGAAAAATAGTAAAAAAAGAAAGCGAACATCCCACCACGCATAAAAAAATACACTGGCAAAGAGCAAAAATGAATTCTGTAATAATTGTCGATTTGACCCAATTATCCAGTAAAGAATAAAAATAATGGGTAAAAAAAGAGCGAATGGTATCGAATTAAAAATCATTTAGTTAAACCATTGATCAGTCTAATTTTTGGAGAATTGTTTTCGCCAATTCTCCAACATTTTTAAATCCAGCTGTTTCAATTGA
>JBDNIA010000321.1:0-10005 GCA_041688525.1 Crocinitomicaceae bacterium
GAAGAAGATGGCTCGACAACCATTTCTATGGTGGAGTTTTTTCACTTACTTATGATAAGGGGCCGCTTAATTTAATTTTTGGTGGAGGAGCCAATCAATATATAGGTGGTCATTTCGGTGAAGTTATTTGGGCTCAATTTTCTTCAGATAGTAAAATTAGAGACCGATATTATGACAATGATGCCTACAAATTTGAAGCTCATTCTTATTTAAAGGGAACGTATAAATATGGTAAGTTAACATTCTATGGAGACCTTCAATATCGTCATATTGACTATACATTCTTAGGAATTGATGATGTTAGCGGAACAATTAAAGCTGTTGATCAAACTGTAACTTTTGATTTCATTAATCCAAAGGTCGGCTTCATGTATGATTATAATGATCGTAATAACACCTATATTTCTGTTGCTGTTGCTAATCGTGAGCCAGTACGACAAGATTTTAGAGAAAGTACTCCAGAGAATCAGCCCGTGAAAGAAAACCTAATAAATCTTGAGGCAGGGTACCGCTATAAAGGCTATAAACTAATGGTAAATGCAAATGTTTACTATATGCATTACACCGATCAGTTAGTTCTAACAGGACAAATTAATGATGTTGGAGGCTATACACGAACAAACGTAGATATAAGTCATCGCTCCGGAATTGAATTAGAAGCTGGGTACAATCTATCTAAAAAATTAAGTATTACTGGGAATTTAACCCTTAGTGATAACAAAATAAATAAGTTCAATGAGTATGTAGACAACTACGACATTGGTGGTCAGGATACGATTGTACACAGCAATACCGACCTCGCTTTTTCTCCGAACATTATAGCTGCTGGAGGTTTAACATACCAACCGTTAAAAGGAATGAATATTAGTCTTTTAGGGAAGCATGTCGGCAATCAATTCTTAGACAATACCTCTACAGAAACGCGAAAATTGAATGCTTATACAACATTTAACCTTCAAATAAATTACACAATTAAAGATGTTCTATTTAAAGAAATAACTTTTGGATTATTAGTGAATAATTTATTTGATGTGTTGTATGAGAACAATGGATACACTTGGGGATATGTTTACGGTGGAGAAAGAACAGTAGAGAATTTTTACTATCCACAAGCAGGAAGAAACTTTATGATGAGAGTTTTGTTTAAGTTGTAGGCTTCAAAAAGTATTTTAATAAAAGAGGGTTGATTTTTCAACCCTCTTTTTATTCAGCTATTTTTTTCATTAATTATCACGACTATCCGATAAAACTTGAATGTAATCAGTTGTCTTACAGTTGTCTTAATTTTTGGGAGTACTATACTATAAACTAGTTATTATTTTTTATATTTGATAAAAATTGATGTTTGATGAGGTGGAAAATTATATTCTTTATTTTTTATGGATTTTCTTTCATTTCCTACGGTCAATATTGTACAAATGGTGGTCCAACAGCTACTGCAGATTCGAATGTTGAAAGTGTGTTATTGCTAGGTGACGTGGGTTCCATAAATCTTCCAAATGCTTGTCCTGCTGTAACAGGTGTTGAAGATTTAACAACGAATCAGTCCACAAGCCTTTATGCAGGATCAAGCTACAATCTAATTGTCCAATTTGGAACTTGTGGGGGAAATTATGCTGGATATGGTGAAGCATGGATAGATTTTAATGGCGATGCGATTTTTGATTTTTCAGAATCCATCGGTACTTGGCAAGGAACACCCCCGACAGCGATATCAACTATGACATTTACAGTTCCTGTAGGCACAACTAATGGCATAACTCGATTGCGCGTTATGCAGAGAGAGGGTAACACAACTCTGCCATTAGATCCGTGTGCAACTTTTAGTTGGGGGAGCGTAATGGATTTTGGGATTGATATTATTGGAGGTATCGATTGTTCTGGATACAGTGGAGATGATATCAATGATGCGATTGTTGTTAATTCACTTCCTTATCTTGATTCCAATGATAATTCCTATTGCTATTCAAATCAAAATTATGTTTACGCTTCACCCGATATTTATTATCGATTGATTCCTGAGCCAAATGTTGCTTCAATTAACGCCTCTACTTGCGGTTCAAGTTTCGATACATTTATTAGCGCTGTTACTCCATCTGGAAATGTTATTGCGTTTAATGATGATGGCTTAAATTGCGGAAGTTCATCTCAAATAATGTTTAATGTTCTCAGTTATGATACAATTTTTATTATTGTTGAAGGTTGGGGCTCAGAGATGGGTAATTTCGTGCTCAACATCAATTCTAGTCTTGTTGGGATTGAGAACTTGATAAATTCAAAAGTTTTAATTTCTCCAAACCCCGCATCTGATTATATTCAAATTCAAGGTTTTGAAGGAGATGTACAAATTCTTGATATTTTTGGAAAGGTTGTAGCAATTAAAAAATATTTGGCAACTGAAAAATTATTGCTTCAGGATTTGACAAGCGGTGTGTATTTCGTACATATGCAAACAGGAACAAATAGTCTTTCACGCAAGATAATCATCCGTCATTGAATAAATTACTGACATATTTTTTTCTTTTTCTAGGCATATCAACTTTTGCTAGTCCTTGGTTTCAGAAATCTATATTTCCGGCGGAAGCGAGGCATAGAACGACGTCTTTTTCCATTGGAAATCAAGGTTATATGGGTTTGGGCCATATTAACTCAGGCACAGATGTGGTTCATGAGGATTTTTGGAAATATGATCCTAGTTCAAATTCATGGTCGCAAGTGGCAAATTATCCGGAAGGAAAAATTTACCATGCAACGTGTTTTGTGATCGATAATTTGGCTTATGTCGGAACAGGAAGAAGAGAAAATGGAAGTTATTCGGCAAAATTTCATGCCTACAACTCTCAAACGAATACTTGGACTACTAAATCTGATTTCATTGGTCCTCCAAGAAGAGGATCGGTCGGTTTTTCATTAAATAACATCGGTTATGTGGGCACAGGGCAAATTTCTGGTGGATTTTCCTCTGCTTTTTATAAGTACGAACCAACTTCCGACAGTTGGGCGCAAATCGCAAGTATTCCCGCAACAGAGAGAACTTCAGCAGTAGGATTTTCTATTAATAACCTAGGATACGTAGGCACTGGTGAAACTCCTTTTGGACCAATCAATGATTTTTGGGAATACAGCCCGCTGACGGAGCAATGGATTCAAAAAGCGAACGTGAGCAACAAGAGTAGGCAAGAAGCTTTTGGCTTTTCAATAAACTCTTCGGGCTATATCGGAACAGGGCTAGATTCTACAGGTACCAACAACTTAAAGGATATGTGGCAATATTTTCCGGCGAGTAATACTTGGCTGCAATGCCAAGATTTTGATGGTACGGCAAGAAGATATATTTCAGGCTTCACAATAGGATCTAGAGCCTATATGGGATTGGGAACAAACGGTACAAATTTCAATGATTTTTGGATGTTTGATCCAGCATTATCAGACTTAATAGAGATTTTGAGTAAATTGAAAATCGAAATTTATCCGAATCCTGCAACACATTATTTGCGTTTTGAATTGTCTAAAATTCCGACAGGAGCTCTGCCAAAAAAATTAAAAATAGTCATAAGAGATTTGCAAGGGAATAAAAAAATAGACAAGCTTTTTGATGAATATTCTAAAGTTTTTGACATTTCTGAACTGCCGCCATCCACGTATTTTTATTCGTTTGAATACGAGCAAAAAAGACTAAGGACAGGTAAATTTATTATCATAAAATAAGTATGAAAAAAAATCTACTTTTTTCTCTTTTCCTTTTTTCTACGATTTCAATTTTGGCTGGCTCATGGCAGCAAAAAACGAGTATAGGGACAGTTGGTCGCCACCGAGCATTAGGTATTTCAATTGGCAATAAAGGATATATTGGAACTGGACATTACAATGGTGCAGGACCAAATGTTGTTTTTAATGATTGGTGGGAGTATGATCCAAGTAGTAATTCATGGTCTCAAAAAGCCAATATTCCAACTCCAACATACGGCTCCATAGGCTGGGGAACGGATGCTAAAGGGTATGTTGGTGCAGGATCAATCGGTGGCGGGATTTACTATGTCTATGACCCTAGTGTCAATTTGTGGAGTAATACTTCTCCATGCCCAATATCTGCATCGAACCTCGACTGTTTTATGGTCAACGAAAATGGATATGTACTTGGTACAAATTCTTTGTATGAATATAACCCAACTACAGATATTTGGACACAAAAAACAAGTTGTCCTTCTACTATTAACGTCTGGTCAAGTGCATTTGAAACGGCGAGTAGCGGTTTCGTGAAAACAGGATTCTATTTATATGAATACAAGCCTTTACAAGATATTTGGCTCCCAAGAGCTCCCTTTCCTGGATTGACAACTGGTGGCGGAACGGCCTTCCAGATTCATGGAAAAGGTTATGTTGCTTCTGGTTATAACGGAGGATTAGGCAATGTTAACTCAGAATTTTGGGAATTCAATCCTGGAACAAATGTTTGGACTCAAATGGATGATTTTCCCGGCACGAGCCGCCGATTTTCATCTTCTTTTAGCATCAATAATCGGGCTTATTTTGGGACAGGGACAAACGGAACTAATTTCAATGATTTTTGGCAATATGCTTATAATCCATTGTCAATGGATGAGTTTAATTTGAATTCCAACAACGTTAAAATTTACCCAAACCCAATCATTCTAGATGCCAAATTATCAATTGATTTGAATGAATTTAATAAGTTGGATAAACCATCACTTATCCTTTGCACGATCTCTGGGGAAAATATTTTAGAACAAAGAATTATAAGTTCAGAAAGCACGATCAAGCGAAATGAGATTAAAAAGGGAATTTATATATATTTAATTGTGAATGCTCATAAAGTCATTTTTACAGGAAAATTGATCTACCAATAAATTATGAAAAAAAGCTTCTTTTTTATTTTATTCTTGATTCCTTTTCTCGCCGATGCACAAACAGGAAATACGTGGGAAAAGAAAAACGATTTTACAGGAAGTAAACGAACTCGGGCAGCCTCTTTTGTAATTGGTGATTTCGCCTATTTATGCGGTGGAGTAGATACTTCTGAAACCGTTTTAAAAGATTTATGGCAGTACGACCCTCTGTTGGATATTTGGAAGCAAAAAGCGGATTTAGTTGGTCCAGCACGAAGAGATGCTGTCGCATTTTCAATACAAGGAAAAGGATATGTTGGCACAGGAATGGATAGCGTAATTGCGACTTATGGAAATGTTCTCAGTGATTTCTACGCTTATGATCCTGTGAATAATTCTTGGATTCAAAAGGCAAATTTTCCTGCTTATTCCGGAGCAGGAACGTACTTTGCAACTGGGTTTTCAATTGACAGTAAAGGATATATTTGTGGCGGAAAACGTGGACCAAATCAATACTCGAATGAGCTGTGGGAATATAAACCTTCGAATGATTCTTGGATTCAACGTTCAGACTTTCCAGGAGGTGTTCGGTACCAACTTTTATCTTTTATTATAGGATTCGATGCTTTCGTCGGTTTGGGAACAAATCAAGATTTATACAAAAAAGATTTATGGCGCTATTCAGCAGGTTCAAACGAATGGACTGCTTGTGCAGATTTACCCGGTTCTGAAAGGGCAGGAGCCGCTGCTTTTTCAATTGGCTTGAGAGGATTTGTTTGCACAGGAACCAATGGTGGAATGTTGGACGATCTATGGGAGTATAATCCTTTTTCTAATGATTGGAAAATAAGAGCGTCATACGGAGGCAGTGAACGGAAGAATTCAGTTGCTTTTACGCTGAATAATAAAGGATTTGTAGGCACTGGTTCAGGTTATTCTGGAAAAAAAGCCAGTTTTCATGAATATTCACCTTTACAAAGTATATTTCTTGAAGTTGAGAAAGAAAAAGAAATTGACTTTGCTATTTATCCAAATCCAATAAAAGAATCGTTTTCCATTTCTTATAGAAATAATGAAGTGTCTCGGGTTCACTTGGTATCTAATTATGGGATAAAGGTTCTTGATGAACGAGTGCTACCCAACCACAAATTGAGTGTTGATAAAAGCATTATTCTTGAAGGGGTGTATATTGCGAATCTAATAAATGAAAATGGAGACATACTGGGTTCGAAAAAAGTTATTATTTTGTAATATGAAGAAATGCTTGAGTACCTTGCTATTCGTAACATTGATTTTTGGAATAAGAGCCCAAGATGTTTGGACATTAAAAGATTCGGTAAATGGACCAGGTAGATCTGTTGCTGCTTCTTTTGTAATGGATGGACAAGGTTGGTTAGCGTCAGGGTTATACGAGGAAGGGTTTAAACGCAAAATGTATTCCTACAATCCGATTCAAGACGATTGGGACAACGAACTTTCATTAGGTGGTGAAAGTGGCGATGGATTGGAGCGTGGTTCAGCATCTGCTTTCTCGCTCCTGAACAACGGCTATCTATGTTTGGGACAAGGGAATTTTCAACCGTATTCAAATGATTTATGGGAATATGATCCAGGAACTCAAGCCTGGTCTCAAAAAGCAGATTTTATCGGTGAATCAAGGAGACAGGCAGTTTCATTTACAATTGATAATTATGCATACGTCGGCACTGGACAAGGTGCATCTGGTTTAAAAAATGATTTTTATCGATATAATCCTGTACTGAATATTTGGGCACCAATTGCAGATTTTGGAGGTACGGCACGTAGACAGGCGGTTTCTTTTGCAATAGGAGATAAAGGGTATGTTGGCACGGGTGATGATGGAATAGCGCGTAATGATTTTTGGCAATATTACCCAGCTGCGAATGCTTGGTCCCAAAAAGCCAATTTCCCGGGAAGTCCTCGTTCAGGAGCTGTTGGTTGGGGATATGGATATTCGGGAGTAATTGCCTTAGGGGAAGACAATACATCAGCGTATAGAAAGGATGTATGGCAATATTATTATTTTGGCGATGTTTGGGTACAGCGAACAGATTTCTCAGGAAGTCCAAGGAAAAATGCTGTTGCTTTTGTGATTAATGACCAGGCATTTGTTGGAACGGGTTATGACGGTGATTTTAAAGATGATTTTTACGCTTATAATTATATTGTTGGTATAGAAGATTCTCAGATGCCAATAGTAACAAGTTGCTATCCCAATCCAACAAAGGATTACAGTATAATTTCAATGTCAATTGAACAGATAAAAGATGTAATTATTGAGATATATTCCCCATCAGGTCAGAAAATTAATTTTCCTGAACCCACGAAAATTGGGGCTGAAATAAAATTAGATCTTTCAACTTTACCCTCAGGGAATTACATCTATAAATTAATAGATAATTCAAATAAGCAATTTTCAACTGGAAAAATAAGCAAACAATAATGAGATACTTTATTATTTTTATAATTAGTATTTTTCTTTTTAATTGTGGTGATGAGTCTGATAAAAGAGAAGATGCTATTCAAAAAGAAACTCGTTCTATAAATAAGAATCCTATATATGAGCTAGTGGTTTCGGAAAATGGAACCAATAATTTTGGGTGTCAAATTTTGCAAGATGGAAAAATGATTATTAACCAACAAATTATTCCAGCGATTCAAGGTAATAAGGGATTTTCAACAAAAGAAAAAGCGCAAACGGCAGGACAATTTACTTTACTGAAAGTCAAAAATGGCATTTTCCCGCCGACTGTTTCTCCACACGAATTAGACAGTTTGGGCGTATTGCATTGAATATTTGAGTGCTTTCATGAGAGAATAATGAATGCAATAGATATTTTAAATGACCACTGTCCGATAAAAATTTTTTTGAGCGGGATTTCCTGTTAAGGATTTCCCGCTAAAACTAATTCGATTAAAATATTCTTCCTTGGGAAACTGAAGATTTGGACTTAAGACTTGATAATTTCATTTAATTCTGGAATTAATGAATTCAAGTCAATATCATATGCGTCTTTGGAGTGTGTCATTATAAAAACTGGTCAAATAGAAACAATACTAAATTAATAAATTTTCGAATAGAAAATTTAATTCTCTCTATAAACTGTCCACGATACTGACCACGGTATGAAAAACAAAAAGCCTCAGAAATTGATACTTCTGAGGCTTCTCTAGGTCTACAGCCATATAGACTTGTCTTTTAACGTAAGCGTTTTGCGGTCTGGACGGAGCTAGAGGCTATATTTTTAAGGCTTGGCACCGAAGACTTGTAGATCGTCTGAAAATGGGCTGAGACGCTGATGAGACGTTGAGATTGAAAATAACACTTTGACTTTTAAAGTTACCGAAACTAAGTTCAGATCTATTAATTCAGTCTAACATGTCATTTAAATCAAAAGCAATACTTTCAGTCTTAATGGTAAATTCCCATTTATGTATACGTTTGACATCATCTGCGTAATATACTAATCCAGGGAAATATTCGATTGAATCAATCTCTGGATGATCATTAAATATAAAATCCTTTGTAACATCAAAATGAACGTGTGAATCATAACGGTTCCAAACATGAGGAATAACTTTTGCCCCTGACTCTATAGTTTTTAGTCGGATGACTCCTTCAACTATTACAACATTACTATTGTTTAATGCCACCTTACATGAGTTTTTGAAGCATTCATTCTCGACAACTTGGTTTGAATCTACTTTTACTTTTGAAGGACTAGTTTGAATCTCCACTTTGATCGTATACGGATTAATTACTCGTTCAGAAATTGCAGATAAATAAATGCTAATAGCATCTTTGTTTCCTATATAACTTACTAAGTAATTGAATATCTTAATTGATGCATCCCACATTAAATCGCTTACTAGATTATCTTCTTCCAGACTGAAATCATCACACCATTTGTCGCTTACTACAGCTACCATAGATTCTCGAAGATTATCAATAATTTTCGAGATAATATCATTTCCTGGAAAAACGGGATAATCATTTTCAAATTTTTCCGAAAGCCAAGCAAAAGTATGCCAAAATGGTTCTGGGGGATTATTGCTAGGAGAATACATCGTTGGATTATTCCCCGTAAGATAATGTAATCCTTCAACAAGCATTTGATTCTCTAACTCTCTTAATTCTTCCTTATTCATGTTATTGTTTCAATTGTTTTCGGTTTATAACATTATGTTAAGATTGACAAAGGTTATTAAACTTAATAACATCAATATCACCGCCAGTGTACTTCTCTTCTTTGTCATCAGCGACTTGAACAACGGATGAAATAACAACTAATAAGAAAATGAAATTCATTGAATAAAAACAAATGTGTTTAGGATTTATTTAATATTAACCTAAGCACAAAGTAAGAAAGAAGATATTACTAACACCATTAGAATCTAGTGTAGAACGCTCTACTTTGGTTCAAGATTATCTGTATCCATGTAGAAGACATTAGTGCAAGAGGAATATCCCTCGATGCAAAGTTTCACAACTATTAACGAATATTTTTCTTTATAAACGTAATACTCAACATTACAATCAGGTGAAAGGCCTTTAAGCCAAGTTTTGGCGCGTGTAGACATTTCATTTCTATTTGTACTTCTAACGTCATTATCTTTCCTTAAAAGATTGATTTTTTCAGAATAATACTCATCCGGAAACATGTAAGCTGTCATGTTTTTTTGAATTACCGTAATACTTTTTTTTTCAGAAACCTTAACGAAGGAATACATATTAATTGATGGGTCTGAAGCATGTAATTTATACCCTGCATCTCGAAACCCATCTAAAAGTTCCGATTTCTCCAAAAACAAGCTAGAGTGCATTGCATCTGCAATCGATTGGCTCCACAACGAAGAACTAAAAAATAAAAAGAACGATATTTGAACTAAAAAAAATTTCATATAATTTATTATTTGGTTATTTAAATTCAATGAGAAGTCATTTTCTCAAAATCACATAATATTGTATCTCCCCCGCTCACGTATTTTATCGATTCACAATACTTTCTATCTCCATTTTTAGGATACACAATAATAAGCTTACCATCATTATAGGCTGATTGAAGAGTGCAATTCCATTTAACATCTGGTCCCCAAACATATTCCTTCGGAACATCATCTGGTATTGGTAAACAAC
>JBDNIA010000040.1:0-3440 GCA_041688525.1 Crocinitomicaceae bacterium
GGTTGTGGTTTGATTAAAGATTGGAAAGAACGATATTTGAAAAGCAAAGCAAATCTCTCCAAAAGGGTTGTGGTTTGATTAAAGATTGGAAAGAACGATATTATATAAAAAATTAGTACAATCTAATATAAGTTGTGGTTTGATTAAAGATTGGAAAGAACGATATTAGTTGGCCTGTGAAACCTTCTAATAGCGTACAAAAGAATAGAAATGTCGTACTATAAAAATGCCCCTTTTAAGTCTTGATAACGCTTATTTGGCGCATTTTTTTTGTCCTAATGCTTTATTTTTTTAGAAAAGTTCGAGTTGTTGGGGTTGTGGCGCTTTGCCCAATTCGTTTTGTCCCCAGAAATTGGCAATGTTGCCGTATTGTTTGTCGGTAATCCGAAGCATGCTCACTTTTCCGAGTGGCGGTAGTAAATCGTTCACTCGTTTTTCATGTACATCCGCACTTTCGCTGCTTGCGCAATGGCGTGTGTAAACAGAAAACTGCATCATTGTAAACCCATCTTTGATGAGGTTTTTGCGAAACTGTTGGGCATTTCTTCTGTCCTTTTTCGTTTCCGTGGGCAAATCAAAAAATACAAACAACCACATAATTCTGTAACCGTTTAGCTCCATAATTTTGGATAGTTGATTTTCTTCTTGTCGCCATAGTAGCACTTTTGGAGCGAACTTGCCGTTTTTTGTAAAGCAACCATTAATGGACTTTTTTCATCTTTGAAATAAACGGTCCGCGTGAGAATAGAAAGCAATTCTGCTTTAATGGCAGTATTTAATTCTTGCTCTTCGTATTTTCGCATTATTTCACTCACTTTCTCATCCACAATTGGACGGAAAGGTTCCATAATATCGTCAGCTAGGGCAAAAGCATTGTACTTACTTTTGTGGTGAATACCTAAAGTGTTGAGCAGTCCGCTTCCTGAAAGTGATCGAGCCGTAGCCGCGCGTAAAATAGCGTAACCATAATTGAGAAAATTGTTTGGGTAATCGCCAAATCGTCCTCGTTTGAAATTGAAATCAAAAAATGTTTTCCAATAATAGGCAGCTGCGGCTCCTTCCATATTAGTAGTGTCTCCGCTTAAAACTTTGCCAGCGTAAGATTCTAACGGATTTATTTCTCCCGTCAATTGTGTTAAAAGTTGGCCTTGGTTGTTTATTTTTTCAATAATGGTTTGTTGCCACAATTGCTTTTTCAGCGGAACGCTTGCTTCCAATTGCTTTTTAAAAACTTCTTGCTGAATGTGATGACTATTTAAATTCAGAAACATCCCATTTGGCAAATGATTTCTTCCACAAATGATAATAGCAGTATTGTTTTCCACCATCAAATTCATGGCGTTGATACTAAGGTAAGTTTCACTATTGTCGATTACCAAAAAGCCAATATCTTCAATAGGAATGGAGGTTTCACGGCTTTCAGTTTTTATAATTAATTGAAGGTTTTGAGCATTTATGGCAGCCTTGTTTTCAATTAGGATAGATCTTTTTAGCATAAGTAGCGCAGTTCAGTTTACAATTCATTTACTGTTTACGTTCTGGAAAACAATTGGTTACATTTGATGTTCTTTCTCGCTTGAAACCTTGTTGGGCATTTTGTAAATTCCCTCATTCCTTAAATTAGTTTCACTAGTTTCGGTAATTTTCCTAAAATCTCTAACTTGTCAAATAATCCAAGACGAATTTCCTACATTTGTTTGAATAATACAGAATTATGAAAAATATACTTTCCATTTTATTGCTTTTAAGTGCGCCAATTTGTCTAATCGCACAGAATCATTTATCAACGATGGATAGAAATGATTGGTCTATTTTAGCCACGCAATCGAAGTCCTCAGGTGTTTTCGTTAAAGAAGCTTTATTGCAAGAATTCCCGATAAATAAAATTGGCGGGCGAGCATATATTTCCGTTATTGCAAAAGTAACACCTAGTTTCAACGCCTTGGATGCTAGTTCGAAAGATATTATTATCAGTAGTAGAATTGGCACTATAGTAAGCTTAAAAGTTCCATTGAACCGAATGGAAGATTTTGTTTCTTTAAAGGGGATTTCTTATTCTGAAATAGCGAAGAAGGTAAGACCAAATTTAAATAAAGTCATTCCAGATATTCGTGCTGATAGTGTTCACGCAGGAATTAATTTGCCAGAAAAGTATACAGGAAAAGATGTTTTCATTGGGGTTTGTGATTGGGGATTCGATTATACGCATCCAATGTATTACGATACTGCGATGACGCAAACTCGAATTCACGCCGCGTGGGATCAGTACAAAACTTCAGGTCCGCACCCAACTGGGTTCAACTATGGAACTGAATATTCAACTATTCCAACATTGCTTGCGGCGGGTTCCGATACGGCAAATATCTACAGTTATGCCTATCACGGTGGCCATGTTGCGGGAATTGCAGGCGGAGGAGGAGCCGGAACACCTTTCCTTGGCGTTGCTTTTGAAGCAGAATTTTTATTTGCAACTTTTTTAATAGATGCTGGTTCGGTTTTGGATGCTTATCAATGGATGTTCACCAAGGCACAAACCGCAGGTAAAAGATTGGTGATCAACCAAAGTTGGGGCTTACATCATATTGGAAACCTCGATGGAACCTCTCTTTTGAGTCAATCAATTGACACTTATTCTGCTCAAGGAGTTGTATTCGTAACTTCTGGAGGAAACAATGGTGATGTTGATTTTCACCTTGAAAAACAATTCGTAGCGGATACGGTGCAATCTAAAATCGACTTCTATTCTTACGCAGCCAATGCAAATATGTGGGGACAATCTATAAGTGCTTGGGGAGAGTTTGGCAACGAATTTGCGATGAGTTTAAAAATAGTGAATTCTTCCAGTGTTACAGTTGGTTCAACTCCATTTTACCCAACAGCAACAACCTCAGCTGCAATTGACGATATTATAGTTATTGGAGCAGATACTATTTTTTATAAAGTAGAAATGGAAGCGGCTAATCCTCAAAATGGACGTCCACATGCTCGTTTTAGAGTGAAAAATAAAAGTGGAGCTTATCGTGTAATTATGCAAGCGACCGCCGCGACTGGAACAGTTCATTTTTGGAATGTTACAGAATTAGTGACTGATGTCGGAAACTGGGGAATGCCTTTTTCAGTTGGCGTTGCAGGAACAGTTGCAGGAAATCACAATTATGGAATAGGAGAACCAGCATGTAGCAATAGCACGATTGCCGTTGCAGCGCATCTTGCAAACTATTATGCCGGACCAAATTTACTCGGCGGACAAATAGCGAATTTTTCCAGTTACGGTCCCACTTTGGATGGAAGAGTTAAACCAGATATTTCCGCGCCTGGTGTGAGTGTCGCTTCGTCAGTATCTTCATTTACGGATAATTCGTTTACAACAGCGGTTAGCATTAGTTTTAATGGACAAACGTATAAGTTTACTCGAATTTCAGGAACATCAATGTCTGGAC
>JBDNIA010000041.1:0-6039 GCA_041688525.1 Crocinitomicaceae bacterium
CACCTCAAAATGTACTGTTAATAACAGGAATTGCCAATCCAAAACCCTTGGTTGATCACCTTAAGTTGAGTTTTGAGGTTCAATGTATTAATTTCAAGGACCATCATCAGTTTACTGTTCATGATATCGAGGAAATTCATCGAAAATTTGATACTTTTGCACAGAACAATTCAATTATAGTAACAACGGAAAAGGACTACATGCGATTGAAAGACCATTACGTGAATTGGAAAATAAATGAATATCCCTGGTATTATCAACCAATAACGGTGGAAATTGATAGAGAAGAAGAGTTTAAAACAATTATAGAACAGTATGTTAACACAATTTAAAGAATCTGTAGCGTTCATTAAAACGCGAACAAATGTTGAACCAACGGTAGGAATTATTCTAGGAACAGGTCTAGGTGGTTTAGTGAAAGAAATCAAGGTTATCGATGAAATTCCTTACCAAGATATTCCAAACTTTCCAGTTTCTACGGTTGAAAGTCATTCAGGCAAATTGATTTTTGGTGAATTAGGGGGCAAAAAAGTGGTTGCTATGCAAGGCCGTTTTCATTTCTATGAGGGATATAATATGCAACAAGTTACTTTCCCTGTTCGTGTGATGAAATTATTAGGTATTGAAGCTCTTTTCGTTAGTAACGCCTCTGGAGGTGTGAATCCTGACTTTGAAGTTGGTGAAATTATGATTCAAAATGATCATATTAATTTGTTCCCTGCTCATCCGTTAAACGGAAAAAACATTGATGAACTTGGACCACGTTTCCCGGATATGAGCGAGCCATACGACCCAAGAATGATTGCTTTAGCTATACAAATTGCTGGAGAATTAAATATTAAAGTTTCTGTTGGAACTTACGCTGGTTTAACCGGCCCGACGCTAGA
Source organism: Crocinitomicaceae bacterium (assembly GCA_041688525.1). GTDB lineage: Bacteria > Bacteroidota > Bacteroidia > Flavobacteriales_D > Crocinitomicaceae > UBA2040. The sequence goes on from JBDNIA010000041.1 coordinate 888, forward strand.
AACCCCTGCTGAATATCAGTATGTGAGAAACACTGGAGCTGATGCCGTTGGAATGTCCACGGTACCGGAAGTTATCGTTGCTCGCCATATGGAAATTCCATGTTTCGCTATTTCTATTGTTACGGATTTAGGCGTTCCTGGAAAAATTCAAAAAGTATCAGTAGCAGACGTAATAGAAGTCGCGAGTCGTCAAGAACCAAAAATGACGGCGATAATGAGCCGATTAATAGCCCGAATTTAATTACCAATTTTAATCGACTGAATTTTTCATGTCAAACGCAAGAGAAAAATACGAAGTGGTGATTGGACTTGAAGTCCACGCTCAAATGTTGACGAAAAGCAAGGCTTATTCCTCAGATGTAAACGAATATGGCGCCATTCCAAATACGAATGTAAGTGTTGTTAGTTTGGGTCATCCGGGAACTTTGCCAGTAATGAATAAGAAAACTATCGAAAATGCTATTAAACTAGGATTAGCTTTACACGCTGACATTGCTGAAAATCAATATTTTGCTCGTAAAAACTACTTCTATCCCGATTTACCAAAAGGATATCAAATTACACAAGATACTACGCCAATTTGCACAGGTGGATACGTAATTGTGAACGATGAAAACGGTAAGGAGAAAAAAATCGCATTGACTCGAATTCACATGGAAGAAGATGCTGGAAAGAGTATACACGACATAGATGTTAAAGATACTTTGGTTGACTTGAATCGAGCAGGTGTTCCCTTGGTTGAAATTGTAACAGAACCCGATTTACGTTCTTCAACAGAGGCATACAACTATTTGATGGAAATGCGCAAATTAGTGCGCTACCTTGATATTTGTGACGGAAATATGGAGGAGGGTTCACTTCGTTGCGATGCCAATATCTCCGTTCGATTAGTTGGTGAAAAAGAATTCGGCACTAAAGTCGAAGTAAAAAATATGAACTCAATGCGTAACGTTCAACGTGCCATCGAGTTTGAAATAGTGCGACAAATTGAAGTGTTGGAAAATGGTGGAATACTAGAACAACAATCACGACAGTATGATGCGTTGAAAAATGTAACACATGCGATGCGTTCGAAAGAAGCTGCAAATGATTATCGTTATTTCCCTGAACCTGATTTATTGCCTTTAAAAGTTACCGCTAATCAAATTAATTTGATAAAGACCGAAATGCCTGCTTTGCCCCGCGATTTATTCTTGAAATACACCAAAGAACTTGGCTTATCGGAATATGATGCATATAACTTGACGGATAGTAAATCCATTGCGCTGTATTACGAAGAATTATTGAAGTACACTAAATTGTATAAATTGGCAGCTAATTGGATGATGGGCGATATCAAGTCCTACTTGAATGCGCGAGGGAAAGAAATTTCAGAATTCCCTATTCATCCGAAAGAAATTGCACGTCTAATTGCTCTAATAAACGATGGCAAGATCTCAAGTTCAATAGCTTCTCAGAAGATATTCCCGGCAATGCTTGAAAGTCCAACTGCAAACCCACTTTCGTTGGCAGAAAATATGAATTTGATTCAGGATTCTAGTGAAGACACGATTTTAGAATTTATTCAGGAAGTAAAGAAGCAACATCCTGAGGAAGTAGCGCGTTATAAAAATGGCGAAAAACAATTGATCGGTTTCCTAATGGGACAACTTATGAAAATTTCAAAAGGAAAAGCAGATCCAAAAACAGCCAATCAAATATTAAGAAATGAACTTGAAAAATAACAAAACACAATACACTTTCGCTTTAATAGCTCTTTTACTATTCGCTTGTAACTCTGGAAAAACAGAAGATGGCTTAGTAATAAACTTTAATGTTTCAGGTAAAATCGAGGGTGCCGGCGCCAAAAATGTTTACATTGAGGCTATTAGTACTGAAGGAACAATTGATATCGCTAAAGGAGTTTTAGACGAAGACGGTTCTTTTGAGATTGAAGGAAATATTCCAGGAATGGGAATTTACCAAATGCGATTGGGTGATGGTGAAGATAAAATCATTCCTTTAACGATGCTCCCTGAAGATAAAGTAAGGATAAATGCCACAACAGCTAATTTTGTCAGTAAACCAAAATTCTCAGGAACAGAATGGGCTGAACCCTTGACGAAATATATGGCGCTGTTTTCGGATTTTGCTACGAATCAACGTGAGCTTGCCGCAATGGAAGAACAAGGAGCAAGCGAAGAAGAGTTAATGAAACGCTATTTTGAATTGCGTGGAAGACTAGATGCTTACGCAAAAAAGCAAATGACTAAAACTCCATCGAATCCAGTTAATATAATCTTGTCTTCTTCTTTGTCACCAAATACTGGCTTTACAGCTTGGGATCCAAAAAATCTCGATGTCTTAAAAATAGTTAATGAAGCATTCAATAAAAGATTTCCGGAATCACCCTTAGCAGCGAATATGGAAAGTCAGTTAATCCAAATTGAAAATGGCTATAAAGCATTTTTAAAATCTGGCACGGTCGACTCGAATAGTGGTTCATCCAGTATGGCTCCACAAATTTCAATGAAAAATCCGGACGGTAAGACAATCAATCTTCATGATTTGAAAGGTAACTATGTATTAATAGATTTTTGGGCATCTTGGTGCGGACCATGTCGCAGAGAAAATCCAAATGTAGTTCGTTTATACAATGAATATAAAGACAAAGGATTTACTGTTTTTTCCGTTTCTTTAGATAAGGATGCAAATGCTTGGAAAGCAGCTATTGCCAAAGATGGTCTGATATGGCCAAATCATGTTAGCGATTTACTGATGTGGGACACACCAATGACTCAACTTTATGGTTTCAATAGTATTCCACACACAGTATTAATCGATAGAACAGGAAAAATAATCGGTAAAAATCTTCGTGGACCTAGTTTGGAACAAAAATTGAGAGAGATATTATAAAAAAATAGATATGATGAAGTATTTAGTTGCAATATTAAGTATTCTTGCATTTACTGCGAGCTTTACGCAAAATGAGATAAATATTAAAGTAAGCGGGAATATTTTCAATACCAACGTAGATACTGTAATGGTTTCACAGTTTTATGGAACTCATTTTGTCGATCACATAAAAGCGACAATTCAAAAGAATGGAGATTTTAAATTGGTTGGCAAAGTACCTTTACAAGATTTTTATGTTCTTCGTATTGGAGAAGCTAGAATTAATCTAATTCTTCGTTCTGATTCTGAAATCCAAATTTACGCCGATGGGAAAGATGTTAATGCTTTTGGAAACATTGTTGGTTCTATAGAAAGTAAAAACATGAAGAAGTTTATCCTCGAAATGGAGACTTGGAATCAACGAAAAGCCTTTGCTCAAGAAGCGCTGAGAACAAGCCCAGAAAATAGAACTGATATTGAAAAAGATTTACAAACCGCCTACTCTCAATTTATTTCTCAACGCCAGATGTTCATTGCTGAAAACTCAAACTCACCCGCACTTTTGCCTGTCCTTTCAACTATTGATCCCAACAGCGAATGGTTAACGTATGAAGCCGTTGCTAAACAATTAGAAAATAGCTTACCTGGTTCTCAAACTATCAAAAGTAGCTTCGAAAGTTACCAAGTATTAAAAGCACAAAAAGAGTCCCTGGAGTTTCTTGCTCCAGGTCAAATGGCACCTGACTTTGAAGAAACGATGTTAGATGGTAAAACGACAATGAAACTCTCAGATCTTCGGGGTACAGTTGTTTTATTGGATTTTTGGGCATCTTGGTGTGGACCATGTCGTAGAGAAAATCCAAATGTTGTGGCTCTGTATGAAAAGTATAAAGACAAAGGCTTCACAGTTATGAGTGTTTCTCTGGATAAAGAGAGAAGTAAGTGGGAAGACGCGATAAAGCAAGATCAATTAAGTTGGCCTAATCATGTGAGCGACCTTCAAGGTTGGTCATGTGAGGCCGCAAAACAATATAAAGTGAGCGGTATTCCATTTACAGTATTGATTGATAAGGGAGGCAAAATAATAGATACCAAACTTCGTGGTGATGCTCTACAAGCCGAATTAGAAAAGATTTTTGGCAAATAAGCTTGTGGTAGAAAGGAAAAAAATATATTTTGCGTCAGATTTTCATTTAGGTGCGCCTAACTACGAGGAAAGTCGTGTAAGAGAAGATAAAATCATTGCTTGGTTAGATGCTATCCGTTCTGATGTTGCTGAATTATATTTAGTTGGTGACCTTTTTGATTTCTGGTTTGAACATAAATACACTATTCCCAAAGGATTCATCCGATTACAAGGTAAAATTGCAGAATTTACAGATGCCGGCATTAATGTGCATGTATTCACTGGCAACCACGATATGTGGATGTTTAATTATTTACCGAAAGAATTAGGAATCATACTTCATCGAGAGCCCATCTCCCGAACCTTGAATGGGAAAAAATTCCTGATTGGTCACGGTGACGGTTTAGGGCCAGGTGATAAAAGCTATAAGTTTTTGAAGAAAGTATTTGCTAATAAATTCTGTCAATGGGCTTTCGCTCGATTACATCCTAATTTTTCATTTTGGTTGGCGACAAAATCTTCACAAAAGAGTCGTTTACATACTGCCCTCGACGATGAGAAGTATCTTGGTGATGACAATGAGTGGTTAGCAATTTACTGTAAAGATAGACTGAAAACTGAGCATTTCGATTACTTCATTTTTGGTCATCGTCACTTCCCTATCAATATTTCCGTAGGTCAAAGCTCTAAGTACATCAATTTAGGCGAATGGATTAACTACAAGACGTATGGTGTATTTGATGGCTCAAATGTCGAACTATTGACATTTTAAGAGATATTTGACTGGAATAATCCAAAGCAATATCTGTTCTTATAAATTTCGAGCTTATTTTTATTTAAAACGAATTGATTTGAACTTATGCATTTATCGATAGGAGTTCTCAAATAACAGAATTATACTTCTCTGGCAAAATTCAAGTTGATCAAATGTAAATCGCGAAATCTGTATTTAATGTCTTGAACCTACCAATCTCGATATAAACAAAATATAATTAACCCATTTTAAGTAAAAATCCGCCAAACGCTCTGTTTCCACAATGGTTCTACATGGTAGATCAGCGCTTTATATTTATGCTTAACGCATACCTTATGGTATTGCTTCTATTTTGTTATAACTTTAGTTTTTAAAAAAGTATTGACCCAAAAAAGCCC
>JBDNIA010000322.1:0-4687 GCA_041688525.1 Crocinitomicaceae bacterium
CCTATCGGCGCGCGGATTTGGTTGTCTCGTTTGCCGGTCAATTTTATTCGGACGATTTGGGTTTTGTCTACCGGTATCATTTACCTCATTTTTATCATCAGGGGCGGCGGTAGTTTTTTCGTCTTTTTTTATCGCTTTTTCTTCCTCGGTTGAATTTTCAATTTCTACTTTATTAGGAAGAGCTTCTCGTTTTTCGAGAGCTTCTTTGGCCTTTAAAGCGGATTGAAGTAAAATGTTACCCTTCTCTGTCTTTGGCTTTAAGACCTCTTTTGGCAAATCTTGCTGAGCTTGTTTTTCCTCTTCAACATTAGTGTCAATAAGCTCAACCGGAACAGTATCATTAGTCTTGGACTCAATAGTCTCAAGATTAATAATTTTTGATTTTACGAGGTCTTTTTTGTTACCTGAATTGCCGAATAAACTTGGCACTTCATTTTTAACGATAACCCGAACTCTTTTTCGTTTCCCCTCATTAGACGAAAGGACTTCAGTTGAAGGAGCTTGTTCTTTTTTGGAATCGGGAGATTCATCAATAATAAGGTTAATAAGGTCAGCTTTTTTATAGCTTTCTACACGCGTTATACCAGCTTGTTTGGCAATTTCACGCAAATCAGGGAGCTTCTTGCCCTCCAACTCTTTTAAATCCATAGAGAATAAATAAATGAACTAATCAGGGGTGATTCTAAAAATTGGAAAATTATTTTCGGAATTGTCAAAAGTATTTCGACAGAACAATGTTACGCATAATATTTATAAAAGCAATATTCTGACGACAATTTGAAAATTATTTTTCCTCTAGCTACTCTTTGTGAAGAATATGGTTCAAATTTCAAGGTAAATTTATTGTTTACAGTTATTAATAATTAATTTCGAGCATGAAAAAAATGGCATTGCATTGGAAAATTATCATCGCTATGGCTCTCGGAGTTTTATGGGCGTTGATTTCAGGACAATTAGGTTGGAATAAATTTACGATTGATTGGATAGATCCATTTGGCACCATTTTTATTAATTGCTTAAAGTTTATTGCTGTTCCACTCGTATTGTTTAGCATTATTACGGGAGTTGCATCACTTGGAGATCTTTCTACCTTAGGCAGAATGGGTGCAAAAACGCTCGGATTGTATTTGATTACTACGGTTGTTGCAGTTACTTTGGGACTTACCTTAGTTAATATTTTTAAGCCTGGTGCTCAGGCTGATGGAGATCAAAAATTGAACAATAGATTGCAATACGAACTTTGGGCCCATGACAATAATATTCCTATCTTGGATAATGATAACCGCATAGCGCAAGTGAGCCCTGAGAAAATTGCAATGGTTCAAGGTCAAATGCAAATGGATACGGAAGGAAGTACTTATCAAAAGTTAGCGAATAAAAATGCAGATGCTCAGAGGACAGAAGAAAGTGGTCCGTTACAACCACTAATTGACCTGGTTCCTGAAAATATTTTTGTGGCAATGAGCGACGGTTCAAAAATGCTACAAGTTATTTTCTTTGCACTATTTTTTGGAATTTCTTTGGCTTTTATACCAAAAGACAAATCACAAGTAGTTGGTCAATTTTGTGACGGAGCGAATGAGGTATTTATAAAAATGGTTAACATAGTTATGTTAGCCGCACCTTTCTTTGTTTTCTGCCTTATGGCTGGTGTTTTGGCGAAAATGGCGAACAGTCCAGGCGAAATTTTAACGATGTTCATGAAGCTTGGCCAGTACGGACTTTTGGTGGTGTTTGGTCTGGCAATTTTGCTATTTGGCTTCTATCCACTCCTGTTAAGAGTGTTTGGCGTAAAAATTCCGTATCGCGATTTTTTTACGGGCCTGAGTCCAGCACAATTTTTAGCGTTTTCTACTTCTTCAAGCGCCGCTACGCTGCCTATAACAATTGAATGTGTTGAACACAATTTGAAAATACCGAAAGCAGCAACAGATTTTGTCTTGCCTATAGGTGCAACTGTTAATATGGATGGAACTTCTCTTTACCAAGCAATTGCGGTAATCTTTTTGGCTCAATACCATGATGTTGATTTAACAATTTACCAGCAGTTAGGTATTGTGGGGACGACAACGTTAGCATCGATAGGTGCAGCAGCAGTACCTAGTGCGGGTTTAATTATGTTAATGATTGTTCTAACAAGTGTTGGTTTGAATCCTTTGTGGATAACAATAATTTACCCTATGGATAGATTGTTGGATATGTGTCGAACAGTAGTAAACGTAACGAGTGACGCAACTGTGACTGCAATTGTTGCGAAATCAGAGAAGATGATGTAGATGGGGAGGATTTAAAATAAAATTTATGATGAGTATTATTTTTTCCACCCAACAACTCGAAATTATGTTTATTTGGGTGAATAAATAATCTAGGCTCATCCATTAATCGTTTAAATCTCGGTTTGTTAATGTGGTTTCGTTAAACAATACGAATTGTGAGTTTTACTTTTTCAATTTATGAGCTAGAAACACACCTGTATGACTCTTCTTTTCTTTTATAAGTTCTTCGGGTGTGCCTTCAAAAACTAAATTTCCACCCATTTCACCTCCTTCCGGACCTAAATCAATAAGATAATCAGCACTTTTTATTACGTCCATATTGTGTTCTATAACAACAACTGAATGTCCTGTTTTAATCAAAGCATTGAAGGCGATTATTAATTTTTTAACGTCATGAAAATGCAAACCTGTTGTTGGTTCATCAAATATAAACAAGGTGGGATCAACGTTGGCACCTTTTGAAAGAAATGAGGCCAGTTTTACACGTTGTGCTTCACCACCAGAAAGCGTGCTTGAGGATTGTCCAAGTTGTAAATAACCCAAACCTACCTCAACAAGCGGCTCTAGTTTTTGAACGATTTTTTCCTCTGAACGGCCTTTCTGTTTTTTGAAGAATATTACTACTTCTTCAATTTCCATTGCCAACAAGTCGGCGATGTTTACACCATATAACTCAACTTCTAATGTTTCTGTCTTATACCTTTTCCCTTCACAAACGTCGCAAGGAAGATGCACATCAGCCATGAATTGCATACCAACAGTAATTTCCCCTTCCCCTTCACACATTTCGCAACGACCGCCTTCCACATTAAAACTGAAGAAACCAGGTTTATAACCTCGATTTTTGGCTAGGGGAATTTTTGAATATAAATCGCGGATGTCATCAAAAGCTTTTACGTAGGTTGCCGGATTGCTTCGAGAGGATTTTCCAATAGGATTTTGGTCTACAAATTCAACTGATTTAATCAATTTCAGATCGCCTTTTATTTCACGATAAGCGCCGTTTGGATTTGAGGAAACGACTCCTAAATATCCGCGAACACCAGGGTAGAGTATATCTCGAATTAAAGTTGACTTTCCTGAGCCACTAACGCCCGTTACACATACCAAATTGTTTAACGGAATAGCTACATCAATGTTCTTTAAATTATTTTTTCTAGCGCCAAGCAATTCAATTTTATTTTTCTGTTCTCTTCGTTTTTTCGGCACTTCGATTATTTCTTTTTCTAAAAGATAATCGGCGGTTAAACTATTTTTTGCTTTAAGCAAAGCTTTGTGGTCACCTTGAAAAACCAGTTCGCCACCATAACGTCCAGCACCAGGTCCAATGTCTAAAATTTCGTCGGCAGCTTTCATGATGTCTTCTTCGTGTTCTACAACAATTACAGTATTGCCTAAATCGCGGAGGTTGTGAAGAACCTTGACTAATTTTTCTGTATCGCGCGGGTGTAAACCAATTGACGGCTCGTCCAAAATATACATCGAACCCACCAATGTACTTCCCAGTGACGTTGCCAAATTAATACGCTGTGATTCACCACCAGAAAGTGTGTTTGCAGCTCGATTTAATGTGAGATAACCCAAACCAACTTCAGTCAGAAATCTTAAACGATTCACAATTTCAGGTAAAATTCTTTTGGCCACTTGTGCATCCTGCTTCATTAAATCTAAACTCTCAAAGAAGGAAAGTGATTCTTGTACGGGCATTAAAACTACGTCAGTAATGCATTTTTCTTTGATTTTAACATAATTGGCGTCTTTCCTTAAGCGCGTACCGTGACAATCTTTGCAATCCGTTTTCCCACGAAAACGAGAGAGCATTACACGATATTGAATTTTGTACGTTTGAGATTCTAAGAACTTGAAAAATTCATTTAGCCCCGTAAAATGTTGATTTCCTTTCCAAAGTAAAGCGTACTCTTCTTCAGATAAATCATCAATTGCTCGGTGAATGGGGAAGTCAAATTTCTTAGCGTTAAAAGTCAATTGCCTTAAATATTCGCCCATGGATTCTCCTCTCCAGCAAGCAATAGCTCCTTCGTAAGCACTTAAAGATCGATCTGGTAAAACTAAATTTTCATCAATTCCAATTACTTGTCCATATCCATCACATGCTCTGCAAGCACCAAATGGATTGTTGAAAGTGAAAAAATGTGCGTTTGGTTCTTGATAAGTAACTCCGTTTAGCTCAAATAAGTTGGAAAAATCAAACATTTTTTTTATACCGGGAAAAAAGAGACAACAAATACCGTTTCCCTCACCAAAAGCTAATTGAATAGAGTCAGCAATGCGGGATTCCTCCTCTTCCTTTTCAAATCGACAAACAATTCGGTCAATCATCAAGTAAGAATCTGAAATATTTTTTGGGGGATTTTGAAGAACATCCTCCATATTTATAGTTTCACCGTCCA
>JBDNIA010000323.1:0-4298 GCA_041688525.1 Crocinitomicaceae bacterium
GAAGTTGCGGGCTCATCGGCTTATTATGAGGGAAGCATCGTAGCGTATAGCTATGAAGTAAAAGAAAAATATTTGAAAGTCAATCACCAAAAACTTGTCGAATACGGAGCAGTAAGTGAGGAGGTTGTTTGTCGAATGGCGAAAAGAGGATGAAAAAAGCTAGGTGTAGATTTATGCATCGCAACATCGGGAATTGCAGGACCAACAGGTGGACTTCCAGAAAAACCAGTAGGCACAGTTTGGATCGCAATTGCAACAAAAAATAGAGTCTGGGCGAAACGTTTTCAGTTTGGTGATCACAGAGGAAGAAACATAAGTATGACCGCTTTAACGGCACTAAATAGTGCCAGATGCGAAATACTTGGATTAAATTCATAAAAAAAAGTAAAATTGCTTGGTTATAATTTAAAAAATTGTTTCCTTTGCACCCCATTTAGAATTTGGAAAAAAGATAAAAAACATGTCACGAGTTTGTCAATTAACAGGTAAGTCGGTAATGGTTGGAAACAATGTTTCTCACTCAAATCGCAAAACGAAACGTAAATTCCTTCCGAATTTGCTAGTAAAGAAGTTTTATATTCCTGAAGAGGACATAACAATTTCGTTGAAAATTTCAGCATCTGCATTGCGCACTGTAAACAAGAAAGGAATTTCTGCTTGCATCAAAGAAGCTCGTGCTAAAGGATTCATGAAGTAAGTAATTGCGATTCGCGTTAGTGGACGATAAAAAGTAAAGAAATGGCAAAGGCAAAAGGAAATAGAATTCAGGTTATATTAGAGTGCACAGAGCACAAAGAGTCTGGTATGGCTGGGACTTCTCGATATATATCGACGAAGAATAGAAAAAACACACCAGAGAGATTGGAAATACGTAAGTACAACCCAATCTTGAAGCGTTACACGGTTCATAAAGAAATAAAATAGTAAGACATGGCAAAGAAAGTAGTAGCAACCCTGCAGAAAGGTGGTGGTAAAGAGCACACAAAAGTAATCAACATGTTTAAGAACGAGAAAGGCTCATACAATTTTAAAGAAGAAATTGTACGCAACGAGAAAGTTCAAGAGTGGTTCGCTGCTCAAAAATAATTATTGTTTAACATAGTTTTTAATTAGCCTTCGAATATTGTTCGGAGGCTTTTTCTATTTTTGTACTTATGGCATTCTTTGGATTATTTTCAAAAGAGAAAAAAGAGACTCTTGACAAAGGTTTAGAAAAAACGAAACAAAGTTTTTTAGGTAAGTTAACGCGCACCATTATTGGGAAATCCAAAGTAGACGATGAAGTATTGGATAATTTGGAAGAAGTATTAATATCTTCTGATTTAGGCGTTGTAACGACATTGAAAATTATTGATAGAATTCAAGAACGAGTTGCAAGAGATAAGGTTCTCGGAATAGACGAGCTGAATACCATCCTGAAAGAAGAAATTGCTGAATTATTAGAAGAAAATAATGTCGGAATCACATCAGATTTCAATATTGCAAAGCAGGGAGATAATCCACATGTTATAATGGTAGTTGGTGTCAATGGTGTTGGTAAAACGACAACCATTGGCAAATTAGCGCATCAATTTAAATCGGCTGGAAAAAGTGTTGTTCTTGGAGCGTCAGATACTTTTCGAGCTGCTGCAGTAGAGCAATTGATTATTTGGGCGGAGAGAGTGGGCGTACCTATCGTTCAACAAGGAATGAACGCTGATCCAGCTTCTGTTGCATTTGATACTTTACAATCCGCAAAAGCGTCAAACGCTGACGTCGTCATAATTGATACAGCTGGACGTTTGCACAATAAAGTGAATTTGATGAACGAGTTGAGTAAAATCAAACGCGTAATGGAAAAAATAATTCCTGGTGCACCTCATGAAATACTTTTGGTATTGGACGGTTCAACAGGTCAAAATGCATTCGAACAAGCGAAGCAATTTCCCTTAGCAACAGAAATAAATGCTTTGGCAATAACCAAACTAGATGGGACAGCCAAAGGAGGTGTAGTGATTGGAATTTCCGATCAAATGAAAATTCCAGTAAAATATATTGGTGTAGGAGAAGGAATGAATGATTTACAAGTTTTCAATAAAACCGAATTTGTCAATTCCCTTTTCTCCTAAATAAAACGCAACGTTATGGGCGAAGATTATGATAAAACAATTTCTATTTTGGCTTATATTCCCTTTGTTGGGTGGATTATTGCATTAATATTAAACAGCGACAAACAAGTAGGAGAAAAGGCATACAATGCTTACCATTTGAGGCAAGGTCTAGGTTTATTTATCGCTTATCTGCTATACTCAATTCTAAACTGGCTTGTTACTTGGATACCCGGAATAGGCTATTTGATAGATAGTATAATCGTAATTAGTTTTGTTTTAATTGCGCTTCTCGGCATAACAAATGCTTATCGAGGATATAAAAAACCGCTACCATTTTTTGGGGAAACAATCAACAAAATTCTGACGGGAGCCTTTGAATAATCTCATTTAACTTTTAACGGCTCTCAATCATCAGCGGATTTTTTTTGGTCGTATGATAATTTGGTTTTTTTGTGAAACTGGGTTATTTTGAATTTCGCTCAATTTACGCGTGAACATAGTAAAGTTTCAAACGGGATATTGCGCAATTGTAAGTATAATATTTTTTTTGAATGTGTAATATTTGAATTGCTATCGTCCTTATTTTTTGATTATAAGAATCCTAAGAGGATCAATCCAAAGACAATCACAAGGAGTAAAGCTAGACCAACCAAGCTGAATACAAAAGCAATTAATGCAAGGATTTTCCTCAATTTATAAGCTGGGTCTCTTTCATTTTCAGGAACTTTGTTCGATAAGAAAAAGCCTTGACGTATTGATAAAATTGAAACTAACAACAAGAGAACGAAAATGGGCACAATAATGAAGAATTCCCAAATTATAAATCCCAAAAAAGCAAGGCCTAATAGGACAGATAAGAGCCCTACAAGTATCCAATGAACAACATCAAAAGTTTTTCGTTCACGAGATTTGTCCGTTTCATCATTGCGATTCGTTTTTTGCTGGATTAAGGGTTTCACGTGTTTTTTGACAAGATGATTTGTATTTATCAATTTTTTCAAATTCGTCTTTTTCTCTACTTTGACTAATTGAGTATTATCATTATTTTGACTGGCGAAAACATTTGCAGAAATAGTCAATTGAGGATCTGTTTCCGTTTGATATTCTGCGAAACCTTCCTCTTTTAACCCGGAAAAGGACTGTTTCTTCTCCGATTTCATACTCGTTTTCGCTAATCGTTGTGATTTGTGAAATTGAATATTGTTATTGTTAGAACACGATGTAATTAGTATTCCAAATGCGATAACCAAAATGGGTAATAGGTCTTTGAATTGTTTCGTCGACATAATTGTTTGTTTTTGCAAAGATAAATTATCTTTTTTCACTCATAAAAGTAAAGAAAATTACTTTTTTATTTTAATTGAATTGCGAAGGTCAAAATAAATGAGTTGTGAATTTCGCCACTTAAGAATGCGTTCGTCTTTCAATAATTTTCGTAAAAGGTAGTTATCAAAACAATCAAATTTTTTCACAAGTATAACTGCTCATGTGCAATCAGGATGCTTTCGTTAACGAGATAGGCCAATGAACTGCGAAGAAGTTCTTTTTTAGATTTATAATTCTAGGTCTATAAAATAATAGCAGCGATTTCATCTACGATGGTCGCAAAGTAATTATAAGCATTATTCGATAATAAAATAATACACTTATTGGATTCCGGAAAACGCATAATCATCGTTGAATATCCAGGCCAGCCGCCTGTGTGATATTCTATGTCTTGAACACTCGTTCCTTTCGTTAAAAATATTCCATATCCATAATTCGTTTCATGGCCATTTTTCAAAACAAATGGTGTGTTGCCTTTATTTGTCGATTCTGCACTGAGAACAAGATGATTGCTTAACCCTTCATTCCACTTCTTTAAATCTAAAATAGTAGAGCTCACGCCGTCATCACCCGTAATTCCATCCATATATTTTACATAATTATACGCTGCTAAACTGTCCGGTAAAACAAAACATTTTTTTGAGTAGAGTAAACATAACCCAGTGCATAGTTTGTAAGTGAATCATTTTGAATTCTTCGATGATAGACAGTAGTTTGATTCATATGCAAAGGCTCAAAAATATTTTCTTTTAGATATGTTCCATAAGCTTTGTTTGATATTTTTTGAATGATGCTCGAAAGAACTACGTAACCTGTATTGGAATATCTCCATTTCTCACCGGAGTCAAATAATAATTTTGGTTTGTGTTCCGCAATCAAAAA
>JBDNIA010000324.1:0-3905 GCA_041688525.1 Crocinitomicaceae bacterium
ACATTTCTGTGCGGTGCATTTCGCGTGGAAAGTTCCGCTAGGAATCCTGCCAAAAAAAATTGCACACCCATTAACATTGCCGTGATGGCAATAAAAAACTCTGTACGTTCAGCCAATAATCTACTGCCTTGGTCAAAAAACAATTTATGTATCACCATGTAGAATACCAAACCGAAACCTAATATGAACATCAATGTTCCCAAAGCTCCGAAAAAATGCATTGGTTTTTTCCCAAATTTGCCCATGAATGCCACAGAAAGCAAATCTAAGGGCCCGTTTAGAAAGCGATTCAGACCAAATTTTGTTGTTCCGTATTTACGCGCTTGATGCTCAACTACCTTTTCTCCTATTCTATTAAAACCAGCATATTTAGCCAAAGGTGGAATATAACGGTGCATATCTCCATATACTTCTATACTTTTAACGACTGCCAATTTATATGCTTTCAAGCCACAATTAAAATCATGTAAATAAATACCTGTTATTTTTCGAGCTGCCCAATTGTATAATTTAGTTGGAATCGTTTTTGATATTGGATCGAAACGTTTTTTCTTCCAACCCGAAACCATGTCGAAATCGTCTCCAGTAATCATGCGGTACAATTCAGGTATTTCCTCGGGTGAATCCTGTAAATCAGCATCCATTGTGATTACGACATCACCAATTACAGCTTCGAATCCTTTTTGCAAAGCAGCCGATTTCCCATAATTTCTTTGAAATTTTATCCCACGGACTTGTGAATTTTCGGACCTCAACTTTTCAATTTCTTTCCAAGAATTATCCTTACTTCCATCGTCCACAAACATGACTTCATACGAAAATGCGTTTTCAGTCATGACCTTATTTATCCAAGAAAACAATTCAGGAATAGACTCGGCTTCGTTCAACAATGGAACAACAATCGATATGTCAAGTGTGTCTTTCAACTTTGATTTTTGATGTAAATATAGTCAACCATTCTATTTTGCAAGCACCCAAATAACTATAAGCGCTAACAATTAGTTTTTAATGAACTTTAAATTATTACGCCCTTGAAGAACAAAATAAATCCCTGAGCTCAAACCTTGAACATTAATTTGATTATTAACCCCAGATGGAATATTGCGCATTATTTCCATTCCGCGAACATCTAAAATCACAATCGGGTCGGTTGTATTATTTGTTTCTAGGTAAAGTAAATTAGAAGTCGGATTCGGATACAAGGTGAATTTTTCAGTCAAACTTGTATTTTGTTCTACTTCCAATTGTGATGAATTAGATACAAAAAAATGATCAAATCCGGCTTCCGTAATATTTGGATTGCCCGCCAGATCAAATGTTCGAACCGTCAAAGACATATTTGCAGTTGGTGTCAAATAATCGGTAACTCTTAAACTTTTAATTATCCATTTCTTGAAGATAGCGGTATCGGAAACAATATTTTCAATCAATATAGACGACGTACCATTCCCTAAAATGATTTGCAGTTTATCGTTTGGTGTATTCGGACCATAAAAGTTGTAGAAATAACGCGAATAATTTACATAGGGATCAGAAAAGCTTGTTAAATCAAAACTAGGTGATTTCAATGTAACTGTTCCATCATCAACGTCATCCAAGTCGGCATCGTACGTATCTGCATTTCCAGTGACCCAAGCGTAATTCCCACAATCATAGGCGGCATCATTCGCAGGATTTGCTGTCGCAGGATAGCCAATAGGAATTTCTCTGACCCAATCGCCTGTTGCTGCATCGCTTGTTGTAGTCCAGCCAAAATCAAACATAAAATCATCGTAAATCCCTTTGTTTAACATAACAGTTATTGTTGCCGTGGAATTGTCTATTAACGTATTCTGACAACTTGTTATATATCCCCATTTACCCACAAAAATGTCGTAATTAGTTTGATAATACAAAGTGAAATCTTCTTCACCTAAAGCATTGGTGATACCTGTGTGCTCAATAGACGGCGTAATAAGTTGAATTTTTACATTGTTAATCGGTGCATTTGTTGCAGCATCCAAAACTTTGAGCGTAAATCCATACGGAGATAGAGGAACCAATTGAACATCTTGGTTAATTAAAAGTCCGGTTTGCAGATTAAATGTTAATGTTTTGGAAGCATAACCTGTTTTCATGAACTTCACCTGCTTCGTTCCAGGCGTAACAGTGCTAACCGCATATTTTCCATTAAATTTTGATAAATCAGTCTGAATTTCACCAATAATTTCAACATTAACGCCTGCAATCGGTAATCCTGTTACAGTATCCGTTATAATTCCTTCAACATAACAACCTTTCTGATAATTTACGCCTAAAACAAATAATCCACCTTCTATATCGGAGCCAATTATATTCCCTGAAGGTAAAAACGGATAAACTCCCCAACAACCATTAAATCCATTTCCACTCAAGGGCGAAGTATCGAAATTACCGACTTGCACCATATTGTTTGGCCGAGAAACATCATGTACCGTTATTCCATCTCGATAATAACTTGTAATCAAATAATCGCCTAAAACATGGGCGTTGTGTGGAATTACAGCGGAGTTAGGTGAGCTTTGAATTCTATCAACTTCAAAAATATTTGCAGGATTTGAAACATCATACGCTGCAATGAACGCTCCTGGTTTTTCATCTGTTGTAAATGCATAATTTCCATCGGCTGAACCCCAAACATTGTGAGCGAAAGAGTTTGGCGTGACTTTCGTTCCCAATAAAACAGGGGCAGCTTTTACCGAAACATCTACGACAGAAATAAATCCATCGTTAATATTTGCAGCATATAGAGTGTCATTTTTTACGTATCCGTCGTGCGCATACCAATTATCAAAAACACCGACTTGAATTGGTGCCATTGGATTGGTGTGTACATCTAAAATAATCACACCGCCATTCCCTCTATTCGCTCCAAAAATATAAGCGTAACCATTCTCATCGATGAACAAATTATGAGCGCTAGACCATTGATTTCCAGATGGGCCATTGTAAAATGACGAAGGCAGAGTTGTGGCGCCAGGTAGGCCTGTCATATTTATTATTGTTAATCCTTGCTGCGCTTCAGTTGTAACGAATGCATAACTCCCCCATGTTTTTATATCTCGCCAAATTGAGTTCATTCCAGGTTTCCAGAAAACTTCAACCGGGCTATTCGGATTTGAAACATCAACGATAGATGTGCCTTTTACTGCTCCAACTAAGGCGTATTCTTTGCCCGTTGCGTCTACAAATCCCCAAATATCATTGAGCTCTGTTCCGTGAAGAGCTTGATAATTCAAATTGGATAAAAGAGTCATGTTCACCTGTCCAAAAGAAAATGAAAACACACAAAAAATAGCAGTAGCAAATAAAAAAAATTTCATAAAATTGGAATATTTCGAATTATAAAATAAAAATAGCAGCCAAAATAAATAGAATAATAATTACCAAATACTGCCATACATCTACGAAATATGGGGCATATTTTTTTATTGACTCTTTTATTTTCACGTCACTAAAGTTAACACTAAACGAAGGAAGTACAATACTAGTTTGAAATATTAAATTTAAATATTGTGGGGAGCTACCAAAACTATAATATTCAATTTAATATTGTGGACAGGGCATTCATTCAAAAAAAGCGCCATTTTTTTATTAAATTTGTATATTATAATAAAGCATCCTATGACAAATACGTCTCTTTCTGAAAAAATTATTTCTTTAGACTTTGAAACTTTTAAAACGCAAGTTCTAGAGGACTTCCGATTAGCTGCTCTTTCACGCGAAACTTCTCTACTTGGTCGACGCGAAGTATTGAGTGGAAAAGCAAAATTTGGAATTTTTGGAGACGGAAAAGAATTAGCGCAAATTGCGCTTGCTAAACAGTTCAGGAATGGGGACTTCCGTTCAGGTTACTACCGTGACCAAACGTTTATGATGGCCATTGA
>JBDNIA010000325.1:0-4650 GCA_041688525.1 Crocinitomicaceae bacterium
AAATCCTCGCGCGTTTTCCATTCAAGCTATCGCTGAAGAATTGGATTATAAAAGTGCTAATTCATTTGCGCAGTACTTTAAAATTCATCCCGGTTTGAATCCTTCTTTTTGTATCAAAAAATTAAATTATTTGTGACGTTTATCCTACATTTTTAAATTCAAAGTATGGTTATGTTAGCTGGGCGCAAAACAAAAAATCAACACTATTCCATTGTTTATCATTATTTTAAACTTATATTGAAGTCTCCATTTCTCTTGAAATCGGTCTGCTTTTCTTTTTTGGCCGATTATTTCGATTCATATTTTTCCTGTCGGTTGAGATTAATATTAATTCTTAAAAAAAGCAATATGACAACAGATAAAAATCAAAAACCTTCCGAAAAAGATACTGGTTGAAATTTGGTTTTAGAATTGTAGCTGAGGGACTTACTTCTAAAATTTATGCTAACTCTTTAAATAAAATCAACATGAGAACAAATATGAAAAGCAAACTATTTATGGCAATTGGATTAATGCTAACAGCAGGATTTAATTCGACAGCGCAGGAACTTACGGGACCTTGGAAAGGAGCAATAAAGACACAAGGAGTGGAAATTGATTTAATTTTCAACCTTTCACAACAGGATGGAAAGTGGAAATCTACACTTGAGGTTCCAATGCAAGGTGCAAGTGACATTCCCATGGATGAAACCATATTTACAAAAAATGAGTTAACGATTAAATCGAACAAACTTCAATTAAATTATGTTGGAAAATTCGCCGACGGTATGTTTTCTGGAACTTATACTCAAGGCGGACAGAATTTCCCATTAATTTTGACGAAAACAGTAAAAACTATGCCCGGAAATACAGCGCTGCCAACTTCAGCGGAAGAACTTGCAAAATTAGCAGGAAAAGAAACAGGAAACTTCGCCTACTCTGTTGAAGATTTCTTTAAGAGTCCCGAAGCTTCCTACTTTAAATTATCGCCAAATGGCAAGTACATTTCGTACTTGAAACGGAACGATGACGGAAAGAAAACATTAATTGTAAAAAACGTCGTTACGAACGAAGAAATGGTCGTAGTAAAAGATGGTGAGGACATCATCAAGGCTTATTTGTGGGGAACTGACAATCGTATTTTGTATATGAAAGACAGTGGCGGTGATGAAAACTTCCATTTCTTCGGCATTAATCTCGATGGAACAAATGATATCGAATTAACTCCTTTCCCTGGTGTTAAAGCGGATTTATTGGAAACCTTAGACGAGGATAAGGAACATATCATTATTAGCTTGAACAAAGATAACAGAGCGCAAGAAGAACCTTATAAACTGAACATCAATACAGGTGAATTAACGAAGTTGTTTACTGTTGAAGAGGGTGGGAACCCAGTTTCCGGTTACTTATTCGACAAAGACGGAGAGTTAAGGGGAATTTCTTACGTTGTGAATGGTATTCAAAATCAATTTTTCTATAAAATGGATGGAAAAATGGTTGACTACCAGACGTTCGAAATTGACGATACTTTTTCTCCTCTAGATTTTGATTACTCAACGTCCAACCCTCATGATATTTATATCGCTTCGAATTTAAACAACGATAAAACAGAAATCATTTTATACGATTTGAAAGAAAGAAAGGTATTAAAAAAAATCTATTCCAACGATACCTATGATGTTTCAAGTATGCGTTTGTCTGAAAAAAGAAAATACGAATTAGATTATGTTCTTTACAACGGCGAAAAAACAATCGTTGTTCCAGTGAGCGATGCCTATAAAAAAGTAGATGCTCGTTTAAAAAAAGAATTTGGTAATAAAGATGCTTATGTCGTTGGAAGATCAAAAGACGAATCGATTCAGTTGATTGTGGTGACTAGTGATAAGATTGTCGCTGAATACTACACATACGAAGTCGAAACGGATAAAATTAAATTACTTTATAAGTTGTTGCCGCACCTAAAAGAAGCCGATATGTATGAAATGAGACCTAGTACTTTCAAAAGTAGAGACGGAAAAACAATTCACGGTTACATTACTTTACCAAAAGGGGCATTAGCAGGACAAAAAGTTCCAATGATAGTTATGCCACACGGCGGGCCACAAGGCATTCGCGACAGTTGGGGATTCAATCCTGAAAATCAATTGTTTGCAAGTCGTGGTTATGCGACTCTAAATGTAAACTTCCGAATATCTGGTGGTTACGGAAAAGAATTCATGACATCTGGATTCAAACAAATTGGTAGAGCGGCAATGGATGATGTTGAAGACGGAATTGCATATGTGTTAGAGCAAGGCTGGATTGACAAAGAAAAAATCGCCATTTACGTGGCAAGTCACGGCGGATATGCAGTACTTCGGGGAATGACAAAAACTCCAGATTTGTATGCTTGTGGAGTTGATTATGTTGGCGTTTCCAATTTGAACACCTTTATGGGAACGATTCCCGCTTATTGGGAGAAGTACCGAGATTTCCTTTATGAAACATGGTATAACCCAAACATTCCCGAGGAAAAGGCAATTATGGACGAAATTTCTCCGGCATTGCACACTGATTTAATCAAAAAACCTTTGATGGTCGTTCAAGGTGCAAATGATCCTAGAGTAAACATTGACGAAGCAGATCAAATCGTTGAAAAACTGCGTGCTCGAGGGATAACAGTTCCTTACATGGTAAAATACGATGAAGGTCACGGTTTTTACAAAGAAGAAAATAGATTGGATCTTTACACAACTATGATGGGATTCTTTGCTGAAAATTTGAAGTAAATCCAAAATAACAACTTGAAAGAGGAGCTCGTAATAGCTCCTTTTTTTTGTTTAAATTTGACTGATTATGAAATTTATTGGAGAACAAATGCCAATATTATAGGACCAGATACAGTACTTCAGTTTTTACCCTCTTCTGACTAAATATTTTTTAAAATTAAAAAAGTTCTAAAAATCATCGAAATGAAACAATATTTGAACTGTCCTCGGATATAACCAGCGCCCCAAACAATCTTTCTATTCGCTACTTTGAAAAAGGAATTACAATTTGGGAGTTTAGAGACTCAAAAAATAAAATTTTGCAATCACAGTTGAACATCACTCTTGTATTGCTCTATCGAAATCACGTATTAAAACAGCGATATCGCTCATCAATTCATCACGAGCTTCATCTTTTCCTTTTTCCGCGTCAAGGTATTCTTTGAGATACAACTGCGATTCTAAAGTTTGATTTTCTTGGAATGGACCTTCTAAATTTTCAATTATCGTAAGACATTCGAAAGTTTCTAAAAAAGTTCCTTCGCATGCTATGGCTACGAAATCAGCTAAAAATGCACTGAAATCCAATTTGGTTTGCCACATTGTATTCAGCAAATCTCGACGTATAGTCTGGTATTTATCCTCTCTGATGATTTCAATCATTTCTGGGGTTGCAGAAGAATCGCTTAAATTTGATAGAAATTCTATCACTTTTCCATTTATGTTCTCGCTGCGATTTTCCAAATACAATTCAACAAGCGGGCGCAAAACGCACTCATTGCCGTCGGCTTCGAGTAAAGTAAGCGTTTTAAGGATCTTTTTTTCTTCTTTGGAACTTAGATCTTTTATGAGTAGTTGTACTTTTTTCGTGATATTTTTGTCGTCGGACATTTTTCCTACAAAATTAGGACAATTGTCGGTTTTAGACGGTCAATTCAGGAAAGAAAATATCTTTGTGCCCAGAATGAAGGTGAAGCGTTTTATATTGTCAATTTTATGTGTTAATATCTTGCTTGTTTCAAGCTGTGTGGATACCGTTAAAGAAAATTCATTTCAGTATCTTCATTTGTACACTGATCTTTCTAATTCTTTGGACGCCACCCTTTTCGATGAGTTTGCAAAACAAACCGACATTCATGTTTATGTTCATTATGCCTCTGCAGAATCTATTCTCCGAAAAATTAAGACTGAAAAATGGGAATCTAATGCAGATGGGGTTTTGTTATCTAATGCACTGAATTTAATTGAACTAAATGATGGTGGGTTTTTCACAAAAACAGATGAATTATCGGAACGTGATTGGCAATGTTTGTTCATCAATCCTTTTATATTTTCCTCCCCAAAAGATACAGTCCAGCTATTTACAAGTTATGGACAACTGTTTAGGAACGAAAATTCTCGAGTAGATGCAAGTCTGATAAAATCCTTCAATCAATGGGGAAATTTAATCCCAGCTCTGAAGAAAAACTATCCCATTTATTCACTTAGTAAAATTCAAGGTAAAATTCTACATTCTGATTCAGTAAAAGGGAAGGAGACAAAAATTGTTCAGATTGCTCCTTTTAGTTATTACACCGACAAATCAAAAATTGTATTTCCCGATCAATTTTACAAGGGTGCAATTGGTATTATTGGTGGAATTGGATTAATCAAACAATCGAAGAACCGATCCAATGCTCAAGAATTGTACATCTACTGTAAGAATAGTTCTTGGAGAAAAAAACTAGCTAGAGATATTCGTTTATTTCCTATCTTGAGCCCTGAAGAGAATAAAAAAAGACAAATACTCTTCAATCAAACACCACCTAATTTAAAAGCAAAAACGTAACAAAACTGACTAGTTTCGTGTTTTTTATTTTACTTCAAACACTCGTATAGCTTAAGCATACTTGTAAATAAAATATTAATATGAAGATATTTATCA
>JBDNIA010000326.1:0-7832 GCA_041688525.1 Crocinitomicaceae bacterium
AGATGAATTTGAAATATAACTTTCAATTGATGCCAAGGCATCAACTCCTTGCATAGTGGTATTCGCGGTATCATCAGCCAAGCCATATAGAACGCCATTTTCATAATAAAACTCACCGCGAACGCCAGTGCATTGCGGCTCTCCAAGACCATCGCCTCCAACCAAACCCAAAGTATTACCGTTAACACTTACCCATGAACCATCCCACAAAATGTTGCATATATTTGTTGAGTTAAAGGCAAAACCAATTGAATTCAAAATGTTTGCGGGTAGACTCATGTTATATACTTGGGTTTGTTGACAGTCCTGTTCATTTAAAATAATTTTAGCACCAATTGCGAGCATTGACAAATCTTCATAGGTAACAAGTAAATAATAGCTCTCAAAAAAACCAGTAACTGCTGAAGGGTCTTGATCTTGAGCAGGAATTACAGTATAAATATTTTGTAACGGGTTGACATAAGAGGTCATATCAAATACAATAAAAGAATAATCGAAAACGAATGTTGGAACTACTTCTATTTCATAGGATAAACTCGAATTATCGTTCCAATCTAATTGAAACGTACTTCCGTTGAATTGGAATGAACTATTGTTCAGTGTAGTCGCATTTGATTTTTTTAAAGTCGAAACAAACAAGTATGCTTTCAAAATATTACTTCCTGGGCTGATGTTAACTTTAATGTCAAATGGATCAGGAAATCCTGCGGGATTATATCCTCCTCCCGTAACGCCTCCTTTAAAAAAATCTTGATAATAAACCTGTTGTCCATTCAATGCATTAAATGAGCATAAAATAAAGAGTGTCAAAACAATTTTTTTTAGCACTGAATCAGATATATTAATTTCGTTCAACTTCTAGTTTCTTTCGTGATTCCAATTCTGTTCTTAAATAATTTATCTCATTCTCACACCTGTTCAATAGCTTTTCTTTCGCAATTTATCACCAATTGTTTACCGCACAAGCTGAAAAAATCCTTGATAATCCGTTTTCTTTCCATCCAACTGCTCAAAAACAATTTTCAAAAAATAAACACCATCCAAGGCATCCGAACCTTTCCATAAAACCTGTGGAATGCCTTGCTTCATTTCGCCTGCTCCATTTTTAATCAAATTTTCCCAACGGTTGACGATGGAAAATTCAAACGTAACATCTTGGTTGGCCGTTATTGTGTACAACTCGTTAATTCCATCGCCATTGGGTGAAAAAACATTTGGAATTTGCACCACCAAACTATCAAAGGCCAAAATTTGGATGGAAAACGTATCTGCGCAAAGCGTATCGTATTGCCAAGCAACTAAGGAAATGTTGAAAATACCTGCTGTATCAAAAACCTGAAAAGGCAATGAATTTACTTGGTTTACGCCGTTTATTGACCAACTATAATCTGTGGCATTGGCAGAAGTATTGTTGAAATTGACAAACAAAGGCGTAGCACCCACGATTGGGTTGGCTGTAAATTGGGCTTGTGTGTTGTTTTGCGAAGGAACAAAAACAGTGGTACCTGCACTTGCGCAACCGTTGCCATCTGTGTAAAAGAAAGTATGAAAACCTGAACTTAAATTGCTGAAATTTCCTGTTGCTTGGGTATTTCCGCCAACTTCGTTCCAAGAATTTACAATTGTTCCAGCAGGAACACTTACTGTTGCAGTTCCTGTTGCCGCGCCACAAATACTTGCCGTTGCCACTGCATTTGGCGCAGCTTTGGGTTGGCGCACATTTATTTTTAAGGGCCGAACCACAGAGCAACTGTCTGTATTCCAAACCCGAACGGTATAAAACATGCTACTATCTGCCGTGAAAACCGGGTTGGGACAATCGGTGCAACTCAAACCAGTTGCTGGTGACCATTCGTAACCGCTCATGCTATGGCTGTTGGGCGAGCCGCCTGTTGCTTGCAGTTGTAGGGTTGCTCCTTGGCAAAGGGTGGTGTCTTTTGGGGTTTGGACGGTGAAGGTGGAGCAGGTGGTGGTGTAGGCGAGAGTAACAGCCATTATTGGGTTGGATAAAACTCCATTTGGACTTCACAAATTTTGATAATTGAAATCCAAATCAAGGTTCATATCATAATTAGTAACATAAGACTGAATGTTTGCAAGAGCGTCTGAACCTGCCATGAATGGATCAGGCGTATCATCGTCTAGACCATAAAGTGTTGAATTCTGATAGTAAAAATCTCCTCTCACACCTGAACATGTTGGCGGACTATTTGCATCATTTCCGCCAATTAAACCAATAGGAGTAGAATTTACGCTTACATATGACCCATCTTGAATCGTATCACAAAAGTGTCTGCCAACGACCGCACAACCAACCTGGTTTATTGTATTTATTGGCAATAAATTTGTTAAACTATAACTGATATGGTCGCTTACATTTTGATTGTTTAAAACAATTTCTACCGCTGTTAAGGGTAAAAATGGGTTTTCATAAATGATAATTATACTGTACTGTATATACAGTTGTGGATAGAAACCCTGTACAGGAGCGTCTAACGTGTAATTTGTGATATTTGGATCAATATAATTTGTTAAATCTATAACATATATGCTTGACACAGGGGGTGTGTACCACATTGATAAAAATCCGCTTGTTACAATGGACTGTGAATCTAGGAAGTGAGCAATTCCGTTAATCGTAATACTCATGTCTTCAGGAGTACCGTCTGCACCGGTAATTAAAAAGGCTTTTTTTACAGTGCTCCCTGGCTCAACGAAAAGACTGAAATTTAATGGGTTATCTCCTGTCCCTGCAAGGTTAACCCCAGAGGAAGTAATACCTCCTTTAACAATATCTTGAAAAAAGACAACTTGTGCATTGGAAATAGATGATAAAAAAATAACGATAAAAAGGTAATTTCGCATTCATTTTTATGTTTTTGCTTTCAATAATTCTTTTAAAAAATCATTTTCTGACCAACAGCATCAGCAATGAAAAAAGAGAAAAAAAGTATGAAGACCGGTTTAATCATTTTTTGAAAATATCAAAAAGACCTTTTAAATAGTCAATTTCGGTTTGTTGTCTTTCGATAATTACATCGTATAGTTGATTCATCTTATCTGTGCCATTTTCATTCT
This sequence comes from Crocinitomicaceae bacterium, assembly GCA_041688525.1. Lineage (GTDB taxonomy): Bacteria > Bacteroidota > Bacteroidia > Flavobacteriales_D > Crocinitomicaceae > UBA2040. Next base: position 3,079 of record JBDNIA010000326.1, read on the forward strand.
ATGTACCATCGCCTATTTGACATCTTTCTATAAATAGCCAAACATATAATTGGCGACATCTTGTAAATTAAGTGGTTTAAGCACAACCAAGTTAGTACAATTTTTGAGACTCAAGCAAGGGCTATAAATCTATTGATTAAAGCATCAATGTTGTTTAGTTATGTGTTTTCTTGAATTCTTTTAAAAAAAGATTTAAATCAAATTATTTAGACCAACTTGGTTCGTCGGATTTCTTCCTCAGCGCTCCTTTCAACAATTGGCTATAAAAAACTTAATGCAACTTAGTGGTTCAAAAGGTTCGCTCTGCTTTGGTGAAAAATTATCCTACTATTTTTTGAAACATGAAAATAATTAAAATATTAAGGCTCTTGGAGCTGCACATTCGAGAAAATTTAGTGCCGTAAACGTCTGCATGAAGTCGTTCTATTTTCAGTTTAATAAAACGGATTCCTTCTTAAATATCATTCTAAACCAGTGCATTCAAAAAATCTTCATTTCCCAGTGCTACGAAGCCAGCAATCCTCAAATTAAAAACCAACCAAGAAAACATTTTCAAATTCGCCGTTAAACATTACTTTTGCAACGCATACACAAAAAGCATGAAAAGAACACGTATTATCGAAATATTAGACCCGACATTAATCGGCACAGAAGCTTGTGCCAAAGGATGGGTACGCGCTTTTAGAAGTAACCGTTTTGTACAAATCAACGATGGTTCGACCATTAAAAATTTACAAGCTGTTATTGACTTCGAAAATTTCGATGAAGCGACCTTGAAAAAGATTACAACTGGTGCTGCGGTTAGCGTAACTGGAAAATTGGTTGAATCACAAGGTGCTGGACAAGCACTAGAAATGGCGGTTGAAACATTGGTTATTATTGGTGAAGCTAATCCAGACGAAGTTAGTAAAACGGTTATGCAGCCGAAAAAGCACTCACTAGAATATTTGCGTGAACAAGCCCATTTGCGTTTCAGAACAAATACCTTTGGCGCAGTTTTTAGAATCCGTCACGCTGTAGCTTTTGCTATTCATAACTATTTCAACGATAGAGGTTATTTTTACCTACACACGCCAATTATCACGGGTTCAGATGCCGAAGGAGCTGGAGAAATGTTCCGCGTTTCGAATTTAGATCCTGAAAATTTACCTTTAAATGACGAAGGAAAAATCGATTACAAACAAGACTTTTTTGGCAAACCGGTGAACTTAACGGTTTCTGGTCAGTTGGAAGCTGAATTAGCAGCAACTGCATTGGGCCAAGTGTATACCTTTGGACCAACTTTCCGAGCAGAAAACTCAAATACTTCTCGACATTTAGCTGAATTCTGGATGATAGAACCTGAAGTTGCTTTCAATGATTTAACCGACAACATGAACTTGACAGAAGATTTCTTGAAATACATTTGTCAGTATGTTATGGACAATTGCGGAGATGATTTGCAGTTTTTACACGATCGTGACGCAACCGAACAAACTCAAAAACCACAAAACGAAAGAAACGAATTGGGCTTAATTGACCGCTTGAAATTTGTCGTTGGCAATGAATTTAAACGTTTGACCTACACCGAAGCGATTGAAGTATTGCAAAACTCTTCTCATTACAAAAAGAAAAAATTCAAATACGATGTTTCTTGGGGAATAGATTTACAAAGTGAACACGAACGATATTTGGTTGAAAAGGAATTCAAATGTCCCGTTATATTAAGCGACTACCCGAAAGAAATCAAAGCTTTCTACATGCGTCAAAACGACGACAACAAAACCGTTGCCGCGATGGACGTATTGTTCCCTGGAATTGGTGAAATTGTTGGTGGATCTCAGCGAGAAGAGCGAATGGATGTTTTGAAACAAAAATGTGCAGACTTTGGCATTCACGAGGAAGAATTATGGTGGTATATGGATACACGTAAATTTGGAACCGTTCCACATGCAGGATTCGGTTTAGGCTTCGAGCGAATGATTATGTTCGTTACCGGAATGACGAATATAAAAGATGTAATTCCTTTCCCGAGAACGCCACAAAACGCAGAATTTTAATTTTTTAAGACCAAAATTTCCATATTTTTCGTAATTTAACTTCATCAATTTCCAATATGGCTCTTAAACAACAGTTCCAACAGAGATTAGATCAACGTCTATCGCCTCAGCAAATTCAATTGATGAAGTTGCTGCAAGTTCCGACTATGGAATTGGATCAACGGATCAAGCAGGAAATCGAAGAAAACCCTGCATTGGAAGAGGGAGCAGAAGAAATAAACGAAGACGACAGAGACGACGATTACGAGGACCAAGAAAAAGAAAAGCAAGAAAACGACGACGACAACTTTGATATTTCCGATTATCTCGACGATGATAGTCCAGACTACAAAACTTCGGCATCCAATCACAGCAAAGATGATGAAGAAAGAGTTATTCCTCTTTCCTCTGGAAAATCATTTCAAGAAAGACTAACAGAGCAGCTTCATCTTTTGCATCTAAACGACAAAGAATTCATGATTGCTGATATGATAATTGGCAACTTGGACGAATCCGGTTACTTAAACCGTGAGTTGGACGCTTTAGTCGATGATTTAGCTTTTTCGGCAAATGTAGAATCGACGGAAGAGGAGATACATAAAATCTTGCGGCTAATTCAAGAATTAGATCCCGCGGGAGTTGGCGCTCGAAATTTGAAAGAATGTTTATTGATTCAGATTGAAAGAAAGCAGGACGGCGACATTACGAAGTATACGGCAAAAAAAATCTTAGAAAATTATTTCGAAGAATTTACCAAAAAACATTACGATAAGATTCAGGCCAAATTAGAAATTGGTGATGAAGATTTGAAGGAGGCAATTGGTGAAATCATAAGATTGAATCCGAAGCCAGGCGGTTCGATGAAAGAGGCTTCGAAAAATATGCAACAGATAATTCCTGATTTTATGATCACCGAATTTGAGGGCAAACTTGATCTTTCCTTAAATAGTCGAAATGCGCCTGATTTGAAAGTCTCGAGAGGTTATGAGCAAATGCTTAGAACCTATTCTGAAGGGGCGAAAACTTCGAAAACAGAAAAGGAAGCACTTACATTTGTGAAACAAAAACTGGACGGCGCAAAATGGTTTATTGATGCAATCAAACAACGTCAAAACACCCTGTTGGGAACAATGACCGCTATCATGAATTACCAAAGAGGGTTTTTCTTGTCCGGTGACGAAACCAACATGAAACCGATGATATTAAAAGATATTGCTGAAATAGTGCATCTTGATATCAGCACCATTTCTCGCGTTGCCAACAGCAAGTTCGTTCAAACCAATTATGGTATTTATTCACTAAAATATTTCTTCTCAGAATCACTTTCTACCGACAGCGGCGAGGAAGTTTCGACTCGAGAAGTAAAAAAAATTCTATCTGAAGCTATTCATGCTGAGGAAAAGAAAAAACCATTGACCGACGAGAAGTTAACCACACTATTAAAAGAAAAAGGCTACAACATTGCGCGACGGACAGTTGCGAAATACCGCGAACAACTTAACATTCCTGTGGCACGTTTACGCAAAGAATTATAAATCATGAAACTTATCGCACAAATTATTTCTTGGGTATTCTTGCCTCTTTTCATGCCAATTTATGCCCTGTTGATTCTGATGTTTATTCCCTCTAGAGAGGATTTTCTAATCAACGACAACTCCCTTTATTTTTTACCTTATCAAAATAAAATCGCTATTTTAATTATCTATTTTATTTTCAGCATCTTGGCTCCAGGTTTGACATTGTTGGCTCTCAAAAGTCGCGGTGTTGTTTCAACAATAGATATAGACGACAGAAAAGAACGCTTGATTCCTTTGCTTATCACTGCCTTGTATTGCTTGATACTTTACTTGTTTTTTATCTTCAAAGCTTCAAACACTTATATGCCCAAGTATATATTCGCACTTCCTTTGGCTGGCTTCATTACAATTGGTTTATTCGCTTGGATAAATATATACACTAAAATAAGTCTTCATGCTTGCGGAGCTGGAATACTTACCGGTTTAATTTTCGCTTATTGTGCAAATTCAATATTCTTTAATTTCAACCTTTTAATGATTGCTATTTTCGTTACAGGTTTCGTGCTTTCCGCTCGAATGTATTTGAACAAACATACTCTGCATCAAGTTCTTTACGGCTTTGCCGGAAGTGCATTAATCGTTTTTTTTATCAATTTCTTTTATCCCTCAGGCTATTGAAAATTATTAAAAAAATGGCATAGTTTGTGAACAGTCTATAAAAAATCTATACTAAAATGAAAAAACGCACTATCGCTTTAATGGCCTTTATCCTAACCGTTGTTTCAGCATGTGGATTAATTAATCAAGAAAATAAAGGCCAAGGTTTTAACTTGTATAGCGTTCAACAAGACAAAGAGTTAGGCGCAAAAGTAAGCCAAGAAGTAGATGGAAATCCAACAAAATATCCTCTTTTGGATTCGGCAAAAAACGTTCAAGCTTACCAAATGATTTACCGTGTTCGCGACAAAATTTTAAATTCTGGAGCAGTAACGCACAAAGATGATTTTCAATGGAGATTAAGAATAATTAATGACGACAGTACTTTAAATGCTTTTTGCACGCCAGGAGGTTATATTTATATCTACACGGGAATTCTAAAATTTCTAGATAATGAAGCGCAATTAGCTGGTGTTATGGGACATGAAATTGCGCATGCAGACAAACGTCACTCGACCCGTCAAATGACTCAAATGTTTGGAATAAGCGTTATTTTAGAAAT
>JBDNIA010000327.1:0-2702 GCA_041688525.1 Crocinitomicaceae bacterium
CACTGAAACCGGTAAATGATCTGAATAACCATCAAGATATTCGTCGCGAGCAAAAGTTCTGAATGGAATAATATTGTCTTTGTAAGTCGTCAGTAGATATGGGAATTCATTGATTTTTCCTGAGTCTGTTACGATATGTAATCCTGAATTTTGAAGCATTCCAGGCGATACCATAATGTGATCTAAAATATCGTATTCTCCCCGATAACTGTATGATCCACCTAGTTTTCCCGATGATTTGGTAATCATAGGGTCTAATATTTCATCGATTAGTTTTACGGAATTATTCGTTGGATAATCATTCAAATCTCCCATAAATATTATTTTAGCATTGGAGTCTTGTGCTAAAATGTTATCAATAAATTTTTTTGCAGTTGCCGCAGCCAATAAACGGTTAGGCTCTGATTCTTTTTCACCACCACTTCGGCTTGGCCAATGATTGACTAAAACGTAAACAGAAGATTTACCCTGTTTGAATTTCGCCCATAGAATATCGCGTGTAGCTTTCGATTCCTCGTTAACCGTTAAAGTGAATCGAAGAAAACCTGTCTTTTTAATACAAAAGAGTTTCTTATTATACACTAAAGCGACATCAATTCCTCTTGCATCTGCACTCTCAAAATGAACAATTTCGAGATTTTTATCTTGCGCTTTTACAATATCGTTAACTACGCTTTTGTTTTCAATTTCGCAGACACCCATAAAGGCAATATTATCGAATTCATTCATCACTTGAGCGATACGATTTATTTTCTTGAAGTATTTCTCAGTATTCCAATTCTTAGTAGCACTCGGCAAATATTCTTCGTCAGTTACACCTTTAGAATCCACTGTGTCGAAAAGATTCTCGACATTGTAAAATAGTACTGTAGCAGTTTTTTGAGAAAAAGTAAATCCAAAAACTAAAACCAAAATAAATGTAGTTGCGTATTTCATAAAGTAAAAGTAATGAATAGAATAGAAGTCCTCGTTATATAATTATTAATTTTCTTGTCATTGGCCCAAGGCAAAATAAGGCATCGAGAACAGAGACCTTATCAAGGAATTCTATCTGACCAAAATCTACTTGCTTATACTTTAAAGGTGCATAGTGAAAATTGAATTCTCGATAATCCTCGATTAGATTTTCGATATATTTTTTTGAATAGTTGAGATTAATCGGTAATTCCAACCAATTTATAATCTTTATGAGAATGCTGTGATTGAATTCATGTAAGCTAGAAATGTTGGAATTGATTAACTCGAAAACTTCGTTAGCATAATGTTCGAAGTAGGGAGATGAAGCGTAGGCAGCTTCAATTGATCTGCAATGATTTCGCTTCCAATTTTCTGCAAAACTGATTTGAACATCTTTTGTGGCAGTTTTATTCCCAAATGGTCGAATAACTGGAATGCTCAATCGGCTTATACCATTCGACGTCATAAAGTTTACTCTCGTTCTTTCTGTTTGTTTTTTGTAATGTTCGCCCAAGTCAATAATCGGATTTTCGGCCTCACAAAGTGCCTTCAAATAATAGAGTGAAGGAAAGTAGGAAGTTGCAAATACGGCAGTCAACTTTTAATGAATCATTTTAAACAAACGCTCCCAACGTATGCCCATATAAGGACTTTTGGAGAACCAAACAAGTGACGCGCGACCGACAATATGATCTTCAGGAACAAATCCCCAAACACGTGAATCAGCCGAATTGTATCGATTATCGCCCATCATCCAGTAGTAATTCATTTTGAAGGTATAGCTTGTTACTTTTTTACCATCAATAATGAAATCATTTCCTTTTTCTACTAATGTATGTCCTTCATAAGCTGTGATAATACGTCTGTACCAAGCGATTGTCTCTTTGGTTAATTTAATTTTCGCCCCTTTAGCAGGGACAGTAAATTTAGAATAATCACTTACCGTATTGTTGATATACGGGTCTTTCGGAAACATAGTCAAGTTATTCAACATTTGAATTCCGGTCGGTTTACTTTTTGAAGTATCTGAGTATTGAGGAGTAAGATTGACGTCAAATCGAGCTTCAGGAAAATCTCTTTTTAACCTGACTAATTCTGATTTTGTAGCATTCACGATGAAATTTATACCTGTTTGATCAAAAGGATAGTAATCTTGACGCTCTTCTTCTAGACCATATTTTTCTTGCATTCTACCCTTAGATAGTGGTTTGAAGTTATAAGCGTAATACTGCAAATTCTGATTTTCGGCCACAAAAGCAGGTTTGCCTTGAATGTATAAGATAGATTTGATTATTTCGACATTATCACCTGGAATAGCAACACATCGCTTTATATAGTTCTCCCTTTTATCCACTGGTCTTGCAATGGCTCCACCGTGTTCTATCATAACGCCATCATTATCCATGGTGATTTTATCTTCGGCAATTAATCGACGAGCTCTGTTCTTCCAATAATCCATGTCAGAAATGAAAGAATCGGAGAACTTTTCGGTTAAATAATTCGTAGCCAAATTAGCAGCATAGTTGTTCACTGCTTGCATATTTAAATCTTGCCCAGCATTTGCTTTCACGATACTGTCAGAAAAATATTGAGTGACTCCAACTTTTTTATCTTTCAGTTTTTCGTCAACCCATAAACGTTGGGCTTCGCGAATTACAATACCGTGATAATCGTGTCCCATAAGACCATTCGGCATTCTTGGGTCATACACGGCGGTATCGCCTGAAGGATAATTAAAGACAACA
>JBDNIA010000328.1:0-8892 GCA_041688525.1 Crocinitomicaceae bacterium
ATCTAATTCTACCTAATTTAAATTCTGCCATTTTCTACTCCGTATCTTATATTTATGTTACTGTTATTCATATACTTAAAATGATTTATAAAACATAGTTTGTGCTAGCATTGATCCACTAACTCCTGCTTGTGGACCAATAAAGTCGGCCCTAACAGGAACAATATTTTTTGAACCAGCAACGTTACCCATTTTATCCGGACCTACAAGTATTGTACCTGCAATAAAACTACCTACTGCAATTTCAGATCCGCCTACACTTAACCTTCCTGCTAAGTAAGCTCGGATTGCTCGCTGTGTTGGGACTACATTATTTGAATCTTCTGTAAATAATGGGTCTGTTGAAAATTCTCTAATAACAGCGCCAGTGCCGCCTACTCTAATACCGCCTAATCGTAATTCTGTTAATCCACTAAAGTCAAAAAAGTCTGCTGAAATTGTAACAGTACCGGTGGCTTGTTCAACTGCAAATAGTTCTCCAGTTCTAAAGTTACCATTTTGATCAGTGGTTGTGTAAAACACTCGACCGCCGTTAAGTTCAACAATTTCATCCTGAGGCTGTTGCGTATAGAATTCAGAGTACAATCTTGGATAATTGGTTTCTTCAAAGTTTCCGGTTCCTATATCTAAGAAATCGTGCCCCGTAATACGGTTCTGACTATATCGAGTTCTAATAGAGATAGGAGTTAAATGTTGAAGATTATCTCTATTTTTAATTTCCGGACTTATTCTAACCAATGCTGCTAGACCTCTATCAGTTTGTCCAATAGGAGTAACTGTTACTAGCGTGTAAATTGGATCAAGTCCTTGGATTAGTAACTGGGCTCCTGGACCTGGGTACGATTCTAAATCATTAATTACTATGAATTTTCCTGATGGAGTTACATCTGCATATCCGTCACCTGTTATAGTAATTCTTGTTGAATTGGTTCGGTACCCTAGGCCACGATCAATCCATGTCGGATTAGTCAGAACACCGTCACCGGTTCGGCATTCGATGGCAGCTGCTGAAGTAGAGTTAGGATCAACCAGTGTTAATGTAGGGCCGCTGATGTATCCAGACCCTGTGTCCCATAATCTAATAGCTGAAATTTTTCCAGCAACAATAATAGCTCTACCTAATGCTCTTGCTCCTGTTTGTATTTTGTTAAACTTATCAGAGCCTGCCGGTATTGCAATCCACATTGGAGTCTTTTTACCAGTTGTAGAATCGCGTGAATCGATATAGGGATTTCCAAATGCAACTGAATTCCAAATTTCCTCGGTTGCTAATTCTCTATTAGTCCAATTTACTCCATCAATTGATGTAACAACATATGTTGTTGGCCCTGTAGTTTCGTCAGCTCCTATATCTCTAGAACCAGTATCGCCTATAGCAACAAATAACCCTTGTGCATATCTAATTTTCTTCCAATTATGGCTAGTTGATCCGTCTTGTGTAGGCATAGTTGCAGGAAACCATTCTGTACCGTCAAAACTATAACCAACATCTCCAGTATTTGATATAGCGACAAATCTATTGTTGCCATAAGCAATACTCTGCCACGAACGGTTTGATGAATCATCAATGACGTCCATAACTCTTCCTGTCCAGTCAATTGTGTTTGATGTACTGTTATATATTCCGGTTACTACAAAGTTTCCGCTGTTAGATACTGCTACAAACGTTCTTCTACCATAGGCAATATCTACCCATTCGCTGAATGTCGAGTCTCCAACATCCGGCAATGTTGTTGTAGTCCATGTTGTTCCGTCTATACTTATCGCAGCGCCGTCTAGGTTGCCTGCAACTGCTACAAAAATTCCGCCACCATAGACTACACTGTTCCACTGTCTTGAAGCAGGCATAGTTCTAGCAGTCCAAGTGATACCATCTAACGAACTTGCTGCGGCATTACTACCTGTGCGGATAGCAACAAATCTATTGTTTCCCGATGCTAGGCATTTCCAGTCGCCTGCGCTTGGCATGTTAATCTGTGTCCATTCTGTTCCGTTTGGACTATACACTGCTGCAGATCCTCCAGACGATACTACAACAAATCTCCCGCTTGAAGCTTGATTATCTTCACCTGTTCCGAATGTCTTTTGTTCGGCAACTACTACTGAGTTTGTACTGTCGTTACTCACTTCGGTAATTTTTATTATCAAATTGTTGAGTGGAGTTATGCCTCCCAAATCTTCCCCTAAAATTGTTAATTCTTGCCCGAAAGCATAGCCAGCGCCGCCGTCAACTACTGTAATCGTATAGTTTCTACCTATTTTTTCAACGTTAACAATAGCATTTGTTGGAAGTAACCCGTCATCTTCAATAACTGTACCAGTTCCAGGGCCAGCGATAACATTTGTGTATGTTTCAGTTGTTTCACCGTAAGTAATTTCACTCCATGTGGTATTTGTAGGAACCGTTATTTCTAATGCTGCATATTCAGGTTCTGAAAATATAACTCGAGGTTCGATTCTATAGGTAGTTCCTGTTGTTAACGATGTTGCTATTGCTTTTCCGGGCAATACATGATCCCAGCCAGGTGCATTGGTCGAATCTTTTGCTACTTGTGCAAGTTTTGTAATAGCATTGTATGCTGTAATATAGCCATATTGTCCAGTACCGGGGCCGCTGGTCAGAACAATACGCATTCCTAGATAATTTTCTTCGTCATTAGGATCGTTTGATGCTAACGTAATATTTGTTAATCCGCCGGTCTGTGCATTATTTTGCACAATAATATATCCTGAGCCTCCGATTGACTGAGCAATAGTATCACTGGTATCAATTAATCTTGCTTCAAAAACAGCATCATCTCTAAAATCTTCAAATAACACTGCTGCATCAACGCCTGCTCCTACAAATGTTGCAGTTGCAGCAGTATAATCAGTTCCTGCATTGGTCCATTCTAAAATCTGAATTTCGTCTACAAAGTCTCCGGCAAATGCCGCAGCAACAATTGCCTGTTGAGCTCGTGTATAAACTACTGCTGATTGTGGAACTTCTGTAGCATCGATTCCGTCGGCAATTGCACCAAACTTGCCATAACTATTATTACCGTTAGTTGCACGGATAATGCCGCCTCCTTGTGTTAAATATCCAATTTGAGCGTAGTATGAGAACACAGAAACTAGTTCTGCACGGCCATTGTTGGTTACCCAAGCACCGATACCGTCACTAATGACCTGTGTAAAGTCATTAGATACTATAGATCTGTTGCCGCCGTTATGTAATGCACCATCAATCTTTTGCCCAATTGCTCCTGTACCAAATGTAGTCACCCCTTGAATGTAAGGTGATCTAGTCATAATCCAAGTTCGATTGTCATTGGGTCCCCATCCTGGATCTAAACTTACAAATGCTCCGCCTGTTGGTATCTGATATTGAACACCTTCAACCGGTGCACTGACTGTTCCTAATAATCCTGTGAGAGTACAGTTTCTAACACCTGTTGCATCTCTGCAATAAAACATATCTTCAGATGTTGATCCTAACACAGCATTTACATAATATCGTGACGCTAAAACTGATTTGTAGTTTCCTGTATATATAATATCATATTTCCACGCGTCTATATATCTACGGATATCTCGTTTACATAACTCCGAATCAAAGTTATATGCAGGATAAGTTAACTGCATAAATGCTACTGCTTCGGCGGCTAAAAATGCTTTGTTGGCTTCTAAAATAATAACAGAATTTGTGTAGTCGATATTAGTGTTGGCAACATTAGTACCTATTAGTACAGGATTTGCTCCAAGCGAATTAATAAAAAAGTTAATATATACTCTGATGTCGATTATTAAATTTTGTATATAAGCGGACACTAATATACCAGTTGATATTGGAACTTGAGTAATAACCTCAGTTAGTAGTTCAAGTTCAAACTCATTGTATTGCGGTGGATCAAATGATACTTCGGTTATAACTTCTTGAGTAATTACTACTGGGTCTACTAAATTTCCAACCGTTTTATCTGCACTTGTCAGCTGACTGTTTAAAATACCTAATATCAATCCGGATAAATGGTTTAATACTGCCAGAGTATATGTGCTATCTAATCCTAATGAGGTAATCGGTCCAGCCGCAGTAATTGTAGTAGTTCTCAATTCAGTACCTAGCACTACTGTTTTCTTTGGAATAATAATTGGTAAAATTTCTTCGTAGCGGCCTGCGCCTACATGAATGGTTGTAGTTCCAGCGTAACTATCATCCATTTGATCACATGCAAATCGCACTGTTCGCCAAGGTTTAAAAGGGCTTGAGCCTCGTTGTGTATCAGCTATATCATCAACTCCATCCAACTCAACATACACTACCCGATTAACTTCACCGTAATTTTTATAAATTACAGAATCATCTGAATTAACAGTTACTATTTCGCCTGCTGGTCCGATATTCACCGCAGTAGGGTTAAATGTGCTGCCGTCTCCTGCTAATTCTCTACTTAAATCGTAAGTAAGTAGATCACCTCGAGTAACTAAGCCTGACTCGCCACCTGCTTGCAATACTAAATCCCAATAAAAGAATCCTGATCCGTTATCCCCTGGATAATTTTGATTGCTAGAACTGTGTTCTACGTTACAGACATACGTATTACCAAGATAAATTGATAGATCGTTTGGAGAATAGCGCTGCCCAGTTTGCCAAAAGTTTCTCCAATTTTGTCCTGTTGTTAATAATTCCCAGTTAGTACTATCTAAATAATCTAAACTGCTACCGTCATCAGTAGTGTCCAATAATGCTACATAACTGTTACCACCACGGCGGACAACATCACCAGTCTTATACAATTCGTCAGCAGACCATTCTCCTCTAAAATTAATTCCTTTAGAAGCAATTTGCCAATCGATTGGATCTACTCGATCTTCTAATTGATATACGCTATCGCTTGGATTACTAGCATAATTATTTGTTAGACTATAAAATAACCAGCCACCATGACGAACTAGATCGCCTAATTGATAAACAGTTTCGGCATCCCAATTGTTTGAATATTGAAATCCTGGAAATTCAATTTCCCAATATTCATTTTGATTAAAATTAAGTGTAGAATCGCTACCAGGTGTATGTCCTTGTTTGCAACGGAATACAGTTCCTCCAAATGTTACAAGATCATTAACTCGATATCTTGTACCAGTAGCCCATAATCCTCGATATTCAACACCTTCAAAAAATATCTGCCATTTATTCTGATCCTGCTCTAGACCGTTCGATGTGTCAGCTGTAGTATGTCCTTCGATACATCGATAAACAATGCCATTGTATCGTATAACATCACCGATACCGTATCTAGTATTCTGTCCCCAGTCTTGTTTGAATGATGACCCTGAGCTGTAAATAGTCCAGTTATCAATACCGGCATCAAAAATACTTGTCGATGTATAGCTAGTTACACACAGATATAAATTGCCGCCATTAATTATAATGTCGCCGGGATTGTATAATGTTGTTGACTGCCACTGATTTCTAAACTCATACCCGTCAGTCATCTTGCGCCATGCTGGGGTAGGATCAGTATCGTTAGGATTAGCTAAAAATATTTGATCTGCTGCAAATGCCGCCGCGGTATGTTGTCTAAAACATACCCAACTTGATCCGCCGTAGCTAACTACATCGTCTCGATTGTATGACGTGCCATTAACCCAGCGGTCTCGCCACGTGTATCTAATTCTACTAATCTTAAATTCTGCCATAATTTATCTCGTTAACTTGATGTGCCATCAGGATAAACATACCCCTGATTAATTCTTTGTATTAATCTACCCTCATCTTGACCGATGTAATACAACATGTTTCTGTTGTCCCAACGATATTGTGTCCATACTAGATTATCGTATTCTACTTCATGATCTGCTTTAATACCGTCAAGATAGTCAATTCCTGGTACGAAATCTTCAAAATTTTCTTCAGGAACTCCTGGAATATTTAACTCTATTGACTCTTTGTCTTTTAATTGATCGCTGCGCAACAAAAATACCTCGCCGTCTTCGTTGCGACGAAGGGCATACCAATAACGGGGACTATCACCTAATGCTTCGTCTGGACTGGTTCCTAAATAATATGTACTTGGCATAGTTTATTCCTTATGATATTTCTACGTAGCTAATTGTTGCATCAATGCTATCTGGAGTATCACTAGTTAATCTCAGACCGGTAGTTTCGGGAAGAATTAGTTTTTCTCCCTGAGTAATAACTTTTACACTGGTGTTTGGAGGAATTATTAGTCCTCGAATGTAATAACTTACTGTAGTGTCTGCACCCACTACTTGAAGATCTGCAACTACGGTATCATAGTCTGTTACGTTTGCAAGATTGCAACCAATAACAGTAGCACGAACTCCGGCACCTATTTCTACTACATCTGTCGGAGTAGTACCTACTTGTGTTACTAATGAATGTTTAAATACTGTTGGCATATTATATAATTATCCTAATGTTAACGCCCATGAAATTGCAATGTCTTCAGCTTGATTAATACTAACTGCACCAGATGAACCTGCAGGACTAGCCCATGTTACACCGTCCCATATTTCGAGAGCTTTTGAAAATGTATTGTAACGAGTCATTCCGACAACTGCATACGCAGTTGGACGTTGAGCATCATTTCCTACTGGCGGTACAAATCCGTTAGTGCCTTGGATTTTAAAATAACCTGTTCCGCTTTGAACAATTTGACTAACTGCATCTGCTACAACGTTTGTTATAACATTATCAACGATACGGAAGTTGCCTAATCTTACGCCACCTGCACCATTGCCGTCAATATATAAATCTTGTCCAGTTGTTGTAGTAATTTCATTATCACGGAACATTAAGTTTCCAACATCTAATGTCGGAACTTGCATCGAGGTCGTATAAAAATCGTAAGCATACACTGCTCTCCAACGGAAAGCTGCTGATCCTAAATCATATGTGTTATCTGTTTGTGGAACAAGATCGCTCTTAATTGATGCATTGATAACAATTTCATCTGTTAGTGCATCACCAATTTGAATATTTCCACCAATTACTACATTGCCTGTGGCATTAACATTACCAGTAACATCTAAGTTTCCTGTAATATTTGTATTTGCAATAAGATTGATTGTACCTGCACCGTTTGGATCTAATTCTATAGAACTATTAGAAACCGTTGTTGAAATTGTATTACCTTGCAATTGCAAATCGTCAATCTGCAATCTTGAATGATACACAGTAGCTTCACCTGCTGCTGCTGCAAATACAATAGTTGAGTTATCGCTGGTAATTGTATTGCCAGTGAAATGTAAATCACCGACATTTAATTGATTATCTACTGTTAAATTTGTAGAACGGATTGTACCGTTTACATCTAGGTCAGTAGTAGGGATAGATGTCCTTACGCCAATGCGAGAGTTGGTTACGTCAAGATAGAGTAGATCAGTCTCAAAAGCTAAGTCCACACCATCTCTGAGTAGATTAGACTTTAAGAGCTGACCGGAAATACGACCAATAGCCATTTGCTCTCCAATAAGGACACCGGGTTTCACGGATTACCTGATTTTCAGCTTGCGCTCTTTGCCGGTATACCACAGTCGGATCTTACAAAAGACTGGTCGCTCTTTGTAATTATAATTATTTATCTATATTGGAAAATTAGCCTAGCATTAACGTGTATATGTTACCTAAGTCAGACATGATGGTTTCAGTCACTTCTTCACCGCCGCCGGTTGATACTGTCCACACAGAGCTATCAAAACATTCTAGGTATCCTATTTCGGTATTCCATCTAGTTTCGCCTACATCCGGACTACTACGTTGTTCGGCAGTGGTCCCAGAAGGTACCACTATTGCTGACGTGCCTGTAAATTGATAATAACCAATCCCAGTTGATGCAATTGTTATTGGCGTATTTAATAAATTCGTAATGTTACTATCTTGCCATTTAGTACTTTCGATATATACAATTCCTGTATCAGGATTTAATAATATATCTTCGTTAGACTGAATAGTAGAAATTTTATTATTAACACCGTCTAAGGTCATCTGGCTGCTGATAGTTGCAGATAGCGGGTTTATGCCGCTGCCTTCCCACGGTCCATTATTGATATTTCTCCATTCTGGACTATGTAGTTGAGCCCAACGTCTAGGACTAGAGTCGCTTGCATCGGCGCCTAATACGTATGTTAAATCTATGCCAGGTAATAAGTCTTGTGTGAAATCAGTATTGACTGTAACAGTATCTATTGTCTGATCACCTAAAGTTAAAGTTCCTAAGCCGGTTAGATTTCCAGCCATTGTAATATTTCCGCTTACTGTTAGATTTCCAGTAATATTGGTATTGGCTAATAATTCAACAGTACCGCTGCCGTTTGGGTCTAACACAATGTTGCTGTTGCTAATACTGCTTATTTTATTTCCATTTAAGTTAAGAAACTGCGTGGTTAATATATCATGAAATATTTCGTTTCCACTAACATAAACATCAATACCGCCTACTGAAGTTGATATAGTGTTAGCACTTATTCTTAGGTTGACTGCAGAAAAAACATTATCTACATCTTGGTCTAGAGATTTTATTTCAGAGTTAACATCTAAGTCGTATACAGGAGGAGATGTGTTAATACTAATTTTTTGACTGATCGCATCTAAGTAAAGTAGATCAGTTTCAAACGCTAGATCTACACCAGCACGTAGCAGATCGTCTGTTAATGCCTGCCCTCCAATGCGTCCTAGTTGACTCATATTAGTTAGCGTATCCGTAATACACTGTTACGTAAACAGGATTCCCGCCGCCGCCTGAAGCAGGAACAGGAGATGTAAATTTAATATACCATCCATCTGCATAAGGTGCATTTGGGCCTGTTAAACTTCCGCTAGAACTTTGTTCAATACTGAAGTTGGTTGTAGAAATTTGTATAACATTTTCAACTAGCACAATAACGTTG
>JBDNIA010000042.1:0-13426 GCA_041688525.1 Crocinitomicaceae bacterium
CGTCAGCTTCATCTAAAACGATTGTTTTCACCTTTCGTATGTCAATTGCTTTTCTGTTGACTAAGTCAATTAAACGGCCAGGAGTTGCAACAACAATATGCGTTGGACGGGTAAGTGAACTAATTTGTTTGTCTATTTTTTCGCCTCCGTAAACTGCTTCAATAAATATTTTATCGCTGTATTTCGTAAATTTAAAAAGTTGTTTTGCGACTTGTTGACCTAATTCTCTTGTCGGACAAAGAATTAATGCCTGAATCTCGTTAACATTCGAATCAATTTTCGCCAATAAAGGCAAGCCATAAGCAGCAGTTTTGCCAGTTCCAGTTTGCGCTTGACCAACTAAATCCAAATTAGATTCAAGTAATATTGGAATCACTTTTGCCTGAATTTCTGTAGGAGTAATAATGTTTAATTCCTCTAAACCTTTAATATAGTTGGGATGTATGCCTAATTGTTCGAAATTTTTCACTTTCTTTATTTTGATTTGCAAAGGTACATTTTTAAAGGGTTTCTATTTAGTTCTTTTTATTTCGGAAAAACGGAATGCTTTTTGCCAATTAATAAATTAAGTTTAATATAAAATACGGAACTATGAAAATTACAATTTTAACCATGCTGACGTTAATTTTACTTTCCTGCGGAGGAACGAAAGAAATCAATGAAACGCCTAATAAACCTCAAATTACAGAAGTGAAGAATCCTGAAATAAATACGCAAATCAATGATATTTGGGTTGCTGAAACCTTTTTTGGCCAGCGTTTTGAACCTAATGGTGATAAAATGCCACAATTGGAAATTCATATAAAAGGAATGCATTTTGCTGGAAATGACGGTTGCAATAGCTTTTCGGGTACGAAGAAAAAATTAGACAATGAAAATGTGATTTTCGGTAATGTCGCAGCAACAAAAATGGCTTGTCAAGATATGACGGTTCCAGCGCAATTTAACAAGGCTCTAATTGAAGCTAGATTGTACAAAATTCAAAAATTGAGATTGTATCTATTCGATGGAGACCTTAATGAATTAATGGTTCTAAAAAAGGTTGATTAATCTTCGAATTCAAGATGGATATTTTTTTTGCTGCTCGTGTAACTATAGGACCATTTAATAGTTTTATTGAAAAATATCTGATATTGCTTGATGTACCTTTTTCGTTGAACGCTTTTGCTTAACTTGAGAAAGGAACAATTCTTTTAGGCGGGAGTGGTAGTTTTGGAGTAGCATTTGGTTCTGGCAGCAGTCATTATAATTTGCAAATTCAATAAAGCGCTGGAATTTTCGTTTGTCCAAAATTCGCAATTGGATCTGGAATTGGGTTTTTTAGTCAAAGTTTAAACTTCGGAGGTTCTAAGATTACGACAAAGGGAACTTATTGAGCACGATTTGCGAGATATTATTTTTTCAAACAAGAATCCAAGTTTAACCTTTTTGCTGAAGCAGCATTATTCGTGGGTGGAACTTGGGCTCATGATGGTCAATCGTCTTACTCTCGTTTTTCGGTAGTTCCTAATTTAAAAACAGATTTGGCTTATTTTATTCTCCCACAAATTGCGCTAGAGGCAGCGATAATTGGAAGGTTTAATCCCAATGTATCTGTTTTCTCTCCTCTAGGCCAATTATCAAGTACATTGGGTTTTCAGATTCATCTGGGAACGAAACGAAAGCCAGCAGAAATAAAGAAGTGATCAAAGCAATGTCCTTTGCATAATCAAATGATTGTCAGGTACAATTAAAAATTATTCGAATTTTTTCTCTATATTTGATATCATTCAAATTCTGAAAAGCGCATGACAAAGAAACTACTTTATCTTTTAGGAATTCTGATTACTATTCTTCTTGGAACTTACTTTTATTGGTTGTATTGCTGCAGTATTTGTTGTCAAACTAAAGAAATTATTCTCCAGCCAAAAGACGATTCCGGCGAAGTTCGTTCGGTTGAATTAAATGGGTTCAATCTGAGTGTGGAAGGATTTAACTTTAAATGTTCACAAAACTTTAATTTTAACAAGAATGAATTTAATCGTATCGAGCCAGTCAAAGATTCAATAAAGCTCGGTGTAAATAAATTAAGTGAATATCTCTATAAATTTCCAGATCAACAAGTCGTAATAACAGGTTTTTCAAGCTTAAAAGAAGAGAATACTTCCGCATTTCCTAATTTAGGATTTGCAAGAGCTCATGAAGTGAAAAACTTTTTAAGAGATAATGGTATTTCTGCTGGGCAAATTAAAACACAAGGTGAGGTAGTCGAGGATTTGATTACGAGAAGAAAAGTTATTACTGGGCCCATTGATTTCACTTTTATTAGCAAGAAAAAAGATGGAGGAAAAGGTATTGATTGGGCAGTATTGAAAAAAGAATTCAATGATAATCCACTTCAATTAAATTTTAATTCTGGCGCAGTAAAAATAAAACTTTCGGAAGATCAGCGTAAAAAAATTAATGATTTAACAAGCTATCTAGATAATATTGAAGGGTCTATTATCATTATTGTTGGGCACACAGATAATCAAGGAAATCGAGAAGAAAATACTAGTTTAGGTCTAGAACGGGCAGAATTTGCAAAAAATTATTTAAGTCGCAACGGAGTGAATCCTGCGAGAATTGAAGTGATTTCGAAAGGATCAGACGAACCAATAGACGCAAACAATACAGTTGATGGAAGAGCTAATAATCGTCGAACCATTGTACTTATTAAATGAATTAATCTGAAAAAAAATAACTATGAGCAGTATATCTTGTATTATTATTCCAGCGATTGTTGGTGTAATCTGTGGAATTTTAGGATATCTAATTGGGAGAATGGCATGGAATGGGACAGAAGGAGTGCGAGGTTCAACTTTAAAAGCGGAATTAGATGCTTGTCGGTCACATTCAAAAAGTTTAAAAGCAAGTGTTGAGAATTTGGAGAGTGAACTAGCTGCTGCCAATTTATCCAATGCCGCGATGCTGGCAGCCTCCAAAGCAGTCCAAAAACCAAAACCAAAACCAAAACCAAAAGCGGAACCAAAAGTTGCACCGAAGACAAAAGCAGCCGGAGGTAAGAAATAATTAGAAAGACCTTTCGGAAATAATTGTTTGAAAGCGCTGTAATATTGCGAGAGTCGGGCGAAAAAAGAAATAACTTACAATTCAAATCCTTTATCTGCCGCAAGTTAAAATGATATTCGAAGGTAAGGACAGAATTAATTACATCGCAAGATACCTCGGTTAAAGGTGATGAATGAAAATCGTTGTTTACAATTAAGCTAAAGCTCAAGTTTAAATTTAGGGCTTTTTTCTTTATTAGAAGCGTCTATTGTCAAATGGAGAACATATTTTCAAGCTAAATTTCCTATCTTCGGCTCTTCAAAATACAGCATCAAAATGAAGGTTTCTTACAATTGGCTAAAGCAATACATAAATACGAATTTATCTCCGATGGAAATGTCTGAAATCCTAACGGATACGGGTTTGGAAGTGGAAAGTTGCACGAAAATTGAAGTCATTAATGGAGGTCTCGAAGGTGTTTTAGTTGGAGAAATACTGACATGTGAAAAACACCAGGATGCTGATAAATTGAACGTTACTACCGTAAATGTTGGATTTAATGAACCTCTGCAAATCGTATGTGGTGCTCCAAATGTAGGTGTGGGTCTAAAAGTAATAGTTGCTACTGTTGGATGCACTTTATTCCCAAATCCAGAAGAACCATTTAAAATTAAGGCGGCGAAAATTCGCGGTGTTGAATCGTTTGGTATGATTTGCGCTGAAGATGAATTAGGTTTAGGTGAATCGCATGCTGGCATTTTAATTTTGCCAAAAGAATCCGAAGTTGGAATGTCTGCAGCTAAATATTTTGATCTTGAAGACGACTTTGGGATTGAAATAGGTTTGACGCCTAATCGCGCAGATGCAATGGGACATTTAGGTGTTGCGAGAGATTTAGCAGCCTATTTGTCTGTTCATAAAAATAAAACTAAAATTTCATGGCCTTCAGTTGATGATTTTAAAGTTACTGGCAATCAAAAAGTAAATATTGTCGTTGAAGATCTTGAAGCTTGCCCAAAGTATATCGGAACGACAATAATAGGTTTGAAAATACAAGCTTCCCCAGCTTGGTTACAAAAACGCTTGCGCTCAGTAGGACTTAGTCCAATCAATAATGTTGTAGATGCAACCAACTTCGTTATGATGGAATTGGGAACGCCAATTCACGCTTTCGATTTAAAAAAAGTTGGGCGTAATATCCTTGTGAAAAGGGCTACAGAAGGTCAAAAGTTCACAACATTAGATGGAGTTGAAAGAACCTTATCTGCGGAAGATCAAATGATCACCAACGGAAAAGAAAACCTCTGTATGGCCGGTGTTTTCGGAGGAATTGATTCTGGTATTAACAAGGACAGCAAGGATATTTTTCTAGAATCAGCTTATTTTGAACCAGTGGTTACGCGTAAAATGGCGCGTCGTCACGGATTAAACACAGATGCAAGTTTTCGCTTTGAAAGAGGAGTTGATCCCGAGCTAACTTTATTTGCTTTAAAACGTACGGCTTTGTTGATCAAAGAGCTTGCAGGTGGCGAAATTGCTATGGAACCTCTAGAAGTTGCTGGAACGAAAATTGAACATCAACCTTTGCAGTTCTCTTATCAAAGATGTATTGATTTAATTGGTACTGATATTTCGACTACAAGGATAGATTCTATTTTAGAAGCACTTGATATTATAATTGTAGCTAAATCGATTGATACGCTTACGCTGCAAGTTCCGTCTTATCGTGTTGATGTAACTCGCGAGGCTGATGTGGTCGAAGAAGTTCTTCGCATTTATGGTTTCAACAATGTACCATTGCCGGAGAAATTAAACACTTCTGTACCAAAATTTGAGAAACCTAATGTGGAACAATGGAAAAATTCCATCAGTGAAATGTTGGTAGGAATGGGCTTTTCCGAAATGTTAAATAACTCTTTGACTTCTTCCAAATATGTAGATAAATTAGGTGGTGACGTACTTTCTGCAGAAAGAAATGTAGAAATACTCAACCCTTTATCTCAGGAGTTGAATGTAATGCGTCAAAGTATATTGTTCTCAGCTTTAGAAGTTGTGGAATACAATCAAAACCGCCAATCACCCGATTTGAAATTATTTGAATTTGGTAAAACATATCACAAGTACGATACCTATTTAGAAAGCCAACGTTTGTCCATTATCATAACCGGCAGAAAAGAACAAGATTCTTGGAACGCAAGTAAAGACAAACAAAATTTTTACAGCATGAAAGGTGTTGTTGATGCTTTAGGTAAACGATTGGGGTTAAATAGTTTAATTCAATACAAGCGACTAAAAAACAGTCTGTTACAAGACGGTGCACAAGTTTATATTCTGAAACAGAAAATTGGTGAAATCGGTTGGGTAAACAATGATTTGAAAAAATCTTTCGGATTGCGTGAAGACGTTTTTGTTGCAGATTTAGATTGGGACGCTTTGTTCGCTAGCTTGAAGTTTTCAAAAATAGTTTACAAAGAACTACCAAAAACTTTTGCCACACGACGCGATTTCTCCCTACTTGTCGATGCAAAAGTGAATTTTGTTGATATCGAAGAAATTGCAAATAGCTGCGATAAAAAGATACTTCGTTCTATCGGGTTATTTGACGTTTATGAAGGTAAAAATCTTGATGCTGGTAAGAAATCATACGCGGTTTCATTTACTTTCCAAGATGATAACCAAACATTGAAAGATCAGCAAGTAGATTTCGTGATGGAAAAAATTAGAACAGCACTAGAAACGAGATTGGGCGCTGAATTGAGAAAATAAATGATGCGATTGATTTCTGGCGGTTTTATTTGCGGAGATACAATCTTTGAAAAAAATCAAGAATGAAAAATTTAGTTTTTATATCAGGAATTTCAACCGATGTTGGAAAAACTGTAGTAAGTGCAATCATGGCAGAAGCGTTGGAAGCAAGTTATTGGAAACCGATTCAAGCTGGTGATCTCGATAATTCTGATTCTTTAAAAATTAAGCAATATTGTTCCGATCAAGTTACAGTTTTACAGGAAAGATTTAAATTGAGTGAACCAATGTCACCTCACGCTGCCGCAGAAATTGATGAGGTTCAAATTGCGATAAATGATTTTCAAACTCCAAAAGTTAATGGAAATTTAGTCATTGAGGGAGCAGGTGGATTGATGGTTCCTTTAAATTCAAATGGTCTGTTGGTTATTGATTTAATTGAAAAAAATAATTGGCCCGTGATTTTGGTTTCTCGTCACTATTTGGGAAGTATCAACCATACACTTTTGTCTGTCGAAGTTTTGAAAAAAAGAAATATTCTTATTGCGGGAATCATTTTTGTAGGAGATGAAAATAAAGCCACAGAATCAATTATCAGCAAACAAACTCAAGTTTCAATTTGGGGGAGGATTCCGTTAGCAGATATAATGAATAAAGATTTTGTGCAACTTCAAGCTGTAATATGGAAGAGAAATATATTCCTGCAATCTTTTCAAAAAAGCAAGCCGTGATGAAAAAAAATAGAAGTAAAGTTTGGCCCCCTTTCACACAAATGAAAACGGCGAAAACTCCTTTGAATATTGTGAAAGCAAAAGATACAATTCTTTTTGCGGACGATGGGAAAGAATATATTGATGCCAATTCTTCTTGGTGGGTTAATGTGCATGGTCACGGCCATCCATATCTGGCTAAAGCAATTCAAAAGCAATTCGAAAAAGTGGATCACGTTTTATTGGCAAGTGTTACGCACCCAAAAGCAGAAGAACTAGCAGAACGTATCATTGAAATATTACCAGCTCATTTTGAAAAGGTTTTTTTCTCAGATGACGGTTCTACAGCTGTTGAAGTAGCTTTAAAAATGGTTTTTCAATTTTGGTTTAATCAAGGCAAACCAAAACGAAGAATTGTTGCTTTAGACGGGGCTTATCATGGCGATACTTTTGGTGCTATGTCTATTGGTCAGCGAGGTTATTTTAATGAACCTTTTGAGCATCTATTTTTTGATGTTGATTTCTTAGATTTCCCAGCAAAAGAAAAGGAAACTGAAATTTTACTATCGGCAAAAACATTATTTGAAACAGGTGAAATCGCTGGATTGATTGTTGAACCACTCGTGCAAGGTTCGGCTGGAATGCGCATGTATTCTGTTGATTTTTTAGATCAATTAGTCGCGCTTGCAAAGGAAAACCACGTTTTGGTGATTTTTGACGAAATTATGACAGGTTGGTATCGAACGGGGAAACTATTTGCAATGAATCACGGGAATTCCAAACCAGATATTGTTTGCTTGTCGAAAGGTCTTACGGGTGGTGTTTTACCTTTGGGTTTAACGGTTGCTACAAATGAAATTTACGAAGCATTTTTAGATGAATCTAAAACAAAAGCACTTTTACACGGACATTCTTATACTGGTAATCCACTAGCATGTGCAGCTGCGTGTGCAAGTTTGGATTTATTTGCAAAGTCAGAAACACTTTTGAACGTTAATAGAATAGTGGCAAGTCATAGTTCTTTTCTAAATAAAATAAAGACGCATCAAGCTCTTCTTGAAGTCCGAATTACAGGTACAATTATCGCTTTGGAACTCAAAACAGGTGCTGAAAGTTCTTATTTTTCCTCTATTCGTGACATTGCTTACGAATTCTTTTTAGAAAATGGAATTTTGCTAAGGCCTTTGGGTAATATACTTTTCTTAAATCCGCCTTATTGCATTACAGATGAAGAATTGGACTATTGCTACAATAAGCTTGAGGCTTTTATGAATTCACTTTCTTAAGCTCCTAAAACAGCTATCTCGTCTGATTCAATTAATTGTTTATCGTATCCATCTTTTGCAACTTTTATCATCGCTTTCGCTATGCTGTCTGCTAAAATCATTCGGTATTTTTTCAATGGCCCGATTAATAGGGGCTGAACGAATTTAAAAATTGCAATTCCTATTTTTTCACCGGCACGTTCTTCTTCACGATTTCCGCCTATGAATGAAGGTTGCATAAAAAAGGTATTTTTGATTTTCTCTGCGGCGACCGCTTCTTGCATTTCACCTTTTGTGCGGTTGTAGAAAATAGAACTTTTTGCACTTGCTCCTAAAGCTGAAACTATGACAATTGTTTCGATGTTATTTTTTACACATAACTTTGCCGTCGCAACCGGAATTCCAAAATCAATTTGATGATAGATTTTTTTATCTGGTGTTTTTTTCACTGTGGTGCCAATGCAGCAATAGACTTCATTGCCGGTGAATTGTTCCGCTTGTTCCTCTAGTTTCAATAAGTCACAAAGAAATTCTTGCAATTTTGGATGACTTTTTCCTATCGTTTTTCTCCCGAAAATTTTAATTGTATCATAGGCATCTTCGCTCAAAAGACGGTCTAAAAGAAGACTGCCTGTTAATCCACTTGCGCCTAAAATTAATGCTGTTTTCATCTGATTTGAGTTTTAGATTTTTCCCAATAATCTTGAATTAATTCTTCTAATTTGGAAAATTTTATTTTTAAGCCTCCGCCAGAAATTACAATTGGGGTTTTTGATCGATGGATATTTCCAGCCAACAGGCGAAGTTTAAAACCTGAGGCTTCACGCAAATATTCTTCTGGATTATTCGTATGTATTAATAAAGATTTCATCCAAATAAATTTCTTGGTTTCAATTTGCGTAACGTTCTCCCATTTTACTAATCCAACTGCAAAATTACTTGAATGGTCGTTGACACCTTCTTCGTCAATCGTTAAACCAAGTTCTGGTTCAAATAATCGCTTTGATACAATGAAAATTATTAAACTAAAAAAAAGCAAAGTTAAAAAGCCAACTGTTTTCACTAAAATAGGATTGGTGCTCACGATTTCCGTTTTTCCTTCAAACAGAATAGCTAAACCATTCATTATGAAAATTACTGAGACTAAAAGAATCAGCAATAATCTCCATTTGTTTAATTTAAATGTCTTCGTTTCCATCATTTCTATTTTACTGACCATAAAATTAAAGGAATAAAAAAAGTGGAACGAGAATTTCTTACTCCATTCCACTTTTAATATTAATTCTGAACTAATTATTTTCCATTTAATAGGTTCATCACTTCATCCAATTTAGGAGAAAGAATGATTTCTGTTCTTCTGTTTTTGGCTCTTCCTTCTGGCGTTGTATTGTCTCCTTTAGGAAAAAATTCGCCACGTCCAGCTGGAGTCACTTGTTTTGGAGCTACTTTGTAGCTATTTGTTAGAGTGCGAACTACCGAAGCGGCGCGTGCAACACTTAAATCCCAGTTATCTTTGTAAATGGCTGTTTTAATTGGAACGTTATCTGTATGACCTTCGACTAAAACATCAATATCTGGATTTTTAACTAAGACATCCGACAATAGTTTTAATGCTTCTGTTCCTTTTGTTTCCATATCTGCACTTCCAGATTTAAACATCAATTTATCTGACATGGAAACATAAACTTTACCATTTTTTACTTCAACTGAAAGTTCATCTGAGTTAAAACCCAATAAGGCATTTCTCAATGTTGCGTTCAAACGCGCTGTTATAGAATCCTGACGGGATAAAATGGCTTTCATTTCTCTCAAAGCTTTTTCTCTTTCCGCGATTGTTGCTTCTCTTTCTTTTAAAGTACGCATCAACTTTGCTTGTTCTGAAATCGATTGATCGGCCAATGAATTGTAATCTGATTTCCATTTAGCACTTTCATCCTTTGATTCATTCCAATTTTCATTCAAGTTTTCAATGTCTTGTGTCAATTCAGCATTTTCACCTTTTTGAGTATCCAACGCGACACATAAACTGTCCCGCTGAATTATGGTTGCCTTCAGTCTTTTAGACCCACGAATTTTTTTAGATGTTATGTCACCGCAATTATAAACGGGTGCACAGGACTGAAATATTGCTGCTAATGCAAGTATAAAAAGGACAGATTTTTTCATATTCAAAATATTTCAAGCTAAGTTATTTATTTTTACAATGTACGGTTAAAAGTTGGGTTTTTTTAACGGGTAGCTAAATTCGAGTAATTGATTATTTCAGTACACTACGCTGTTTCTTCTATGCTAGAAATAATAATTTCTGCTGCTTCTCTTATTTGGGTTTCCGTAATTGTCAGTGGAGGACTCAATCGAAAACTATATGGATGCGATAAAAACCAAAAACTGATAAGTCCTTTTTCTAAACAGCATTTCACCACTTTTTCTACTCGCTCAAAACTTTCCATGTCAAAAGCAAAAAGCATTCCTTTTCGTCGAATTTCTTTGATTTCTAAATTTTTACCGACGAGATCTTCTAATAGTTGCCCTAAACGTTCAACTTCATTGAGGTCGATTTCATTTTTTAATACGTCTAATGTTGCTGCTGCCGCGGCACAAATTAGTGCATTACCTCCGAATGTTGTAATGTGTCCAAGCATCGGATTAGTAGTGAAAACTTGGAGATTTTTATAAGAAGAAACTAAAACACCTATCGGCAAACCTCCTCCCAACGCTTTTCCTAGCGTTAAAACATCTGGAACGACATCAAAATGCTCAAATGCAAATAATTTACCTGTTCTTCCCATTCCAACTTGTATTTCGTCGAAAACCAAAAAAGCTCCAACTTCGGTGCATCTTTTTCGCAGGGCTCGAAGATATAGAATGGTGGGAATACGCACGCCAGCGTCACCTTGAATGGTTTCAAGAATTACACCAGCCGTTTTTGTGGTAATTTGTTTTAAATCATCAAAATTATTGTGTTGAAGAAATCGAACATCTGGCATCAACGGTCGATATGCCAGTTTTTTTGCTTCATTTCCAGAAATAGAAAGAGAACCTATAGTGCTTCCGTGATAGGCGCCACGAAAAGAAACAATTTCGGCTCTGCCCGTTGCTCGTTTGCACAATTTTATAGCAGCTTCGTTTGCTTCAGTTCCAGAATTTACTGGATAAACACAGTTTAATGAGTCGGGGAGAAGTGCCGTCAATTTATTTGCAAGTGCCAATGGAGCATCTTGAATAAATTCGCCGTAAACCATAACGTGCAAATGTTTATCAGCCTGTGTTTTTATGGCTTCAACGACTTTCGGGTGACGGTGACCAATATTATTCACGGCAACACCCGAAATCATATCCATGAAGGCTTTACCCGATTTGTCGTAAATGTAAATACCTTCGGCATAATCCACCTCGATTAAATAAGGAAATGGATTGGTTTGACCTTGTTTTCGGAGGAAATCAAGTTCAGACATGGTTTAAACTTTTCTTTGGATTGCGCGAAGAGCTGCGTCAACGACATCTTGAGAATCGATTCCGTATTTTGTCATCAATTCCATAGGGTCACCTGATTCTCCAAACTTATCGTGAACACCAACATATTCTTGCGGAACAAGCATTTTCTGTGTGATGACTTGTGCAACAGAATCACCCAAACCTCCGTTGATCATATGTTCTTCAGCCGTAACCACACATTTGGTTTTCCCTAAAGACTTTAATAAAGTATCTTCGTCTAGAGGTTTAATCGTGTGCATGTTGATGATTTCAACAGAAATACCTTTTTCAGTCAAAATTTTCGCAGCCTCAATAGATTTCCAAACCAAATGTCCACAAGCCACGATAGTTACATCCGTTCCTTCAGTCAACACATCAGCTTTTCCGATTACGAATTTTGCATTAGGAGCGACGAATATTGGCATAACAGGGCGACCAAATCTCAAATAAACGGGCCCCTCATGAGCAGCAATTGCGATAGTCGCTTGTTTTGTTTGATTGAAGTCAGCAGGAACTATTACCGTCATATTCGGCAACATTTTCATCATTCCGATGTCTTCTAAAATCTGGTGAGTTGCTCCATCTTCTCCTAATGTCAATCCAGCATGGGATGCACAGATTTTTACGTTTTTCTTAGAATATGCAATCGACTGACGAATTTGATCGTAAACACGCCCAGTTGAGAAATTGGCAAAAGTTCCAGTAAAAGGAATTTTGCCGCCTATTGTCATACCTGCAGCCATTCCCATCATATTTGCTTCAGCAATACCAACTTGGAAAAACCGTTCCGGAAAGTCTTTTTCGAAGGCATTCATTTTTAATGAACCGGTCAAATCAGCACAAAGAGCAACGACATTGTCATGTGTTTTTCCTAGTTCGTGCAATCCTTCTCCAAAACCTGAACGCGTATCTTTGTGACCGTAAATTTCGAAATTCTTCATTTTACTTTATAAATTAATGCTGAGTGTTTTATTTGAATAAATTTTTACGTCAGTTTCCACGGTTAAAGAGGAAGATCTGCCGTTCTTACTCCGATATACTACTTTGTAATCTCCGGGTTGTAAATACCATTGTCCTGTTCGGGAAGTTTGATCTAAATTACAAACCCATTCTCTTTTGCCTGAAGTGTGAATATAAAAGATTTGTCCGATTATGGGATTTCCTGATTTGTAAGAGAGCAATCCAGGTGCTAAAACCTCGACTGAAGTGGTACTACTTTGTGCTATCTCAATTGTTTGATAGGTTCTCGGCAAAGTTAAAACCTCAATACTATACTTTCCGTCAATATATTTATCAGTGGTATTAATTTGTTGAACGTTTATAGTTTTTTAGCTGCCAGTTTCTGTAATTCTCGCCTCAAGACTATATGGCCTTGTTGCATTCGTGAAGCGCACTCTGATGAACCCTTGCGGCGCGTCTAAAATAATAGTATTATGTGTATTTCGAATTATTGTGATTCCTTTTTTCTCAATCTTTGGCAAGGTGTGAACAACCAAATCGTATTGGTATTTAGGATCAATATTTAAGGTGTCTGGATACCCGAATTTATTGATTGTATGCACATAAGTGTACATCAATTCCTCTGAACCAGCCTTATAGAAGTTCATGGTCACATCGGACTCTTTTGGGGCTTTGTAAATATCATTCAAATTAACTTGAACGGTTGTATTTAAAACAGCTTTGCTTATGACATTTTTTAAGACATTTCTGAAAGCATCTTTGGTTTCAGCTTCCGAATAGGTACCTATACAATTGAATTTTTCTAAATACGAAATATTCAAACCGAGACCAATAACAAAAGGGGTAACTTTTACTCCTTTATCTTTTAGTTTTTTCGCAATAACACAAGGGTCGTTATCGCAAGCTTCCAATCCGTCAGTAATTAGTATAATTATATTTCTGGACGTTATATCCGGGAAATCTTCGGCTGCTGCCTCCAAGGAGCGAGCAATTGGAGTTGTTCCCTTCGCTTGAATGGATTTTATTCTGTATTTGACTTTGTTGAAATTGTCAGGACCAAAAGGAACTTCTAATTTCGTGTCGTTGCAATCCTGGTAAGCTGCGGTAATAGGTGATTGATGCCCGTAAACGCGCAAAGCAATTTCTAAGTTAGGGATACCTTTGAGGCTGTCAACTGTTTGCGCCAGTAATTCCTTTGCAGACTCAATACGAGTTTGCACACCCCATTTTGCATTCATGCTA
>JBDNIA010000043.1:0-2681 GCA_041688525.1 Crocinitomicaceae bacterium
TTGCAAAATTACTTGAACGAATTTTGTTTCAAATACAACCGAAGATATTTTGGTGAAAAAGTATTCGACAGGCTTTTAGTTGCAGCCGTTTCTTTTGTTTGGTATTAATTTACTGGTAAAGTTCACGATATGCATTTAATTTTATATGTATCTCATTTTTATTTTTTTAAGTCAATTGAATTAAGTAATAACGATTGCCTGCATACTTAGAAGCGTACTTCAACATAAATAATTGTGAGAGAAAATATCCTGTCAGCTAAGTTCGCTGGAACTCTCCTTGACTTTTGTCCTACTATATTTTTCTTTCCCGACGATTATATTTGAAGACTTTGAATTACCAATTTGCAAAGAAAATATTTTGTGCGAGGAGATTTACAATAGACTTCTGACAAGAACTTCGCTATTTCAATTCCATTGCGATAATTAATTGATCAGGCTTTTCTAAACCAGTGGTTCATAACTAAGGTTCGTCTGGAATCGGTTTTAAAAAAAAGAGTGCTTAGTCGCCAATTAAAACTGCGCTATTTAGAACTTATTTCCTTTTTCGATGTTTTTGGTGTGTGCTTAAGATTGCTTTTTCTCCCATTTATAAATACGATTTACCAGCTGGTCACAGGTTTCCAATGGATAAATATGATCTGTTGCCTTTACAGCTCCTGCACGAAGGAAGTGTAACTGAAGAAAACTTCTTTCGTCCTGAACCTTTGAGCGATAGCGAGATATTACTAACTCATACAAAGGAGTATTTGCACAAGTTAAATCACAACTTACTAAACAAAAAAGAAGAGCGCGCTATCGGCTTTCCTGTGCGCCCAGAACTTATATTAAGAGGTAAGCATATAGCTAATGGAACACTGCAATGTGCTCACTATGCTATGCAGTATGGAGTGGCCATGAATATAGCTGGAGGTACTCATCACGCCTTTGCAGATAGAGGAGAAGGTTTTTGCATATTCAATGATTTTGCCATAACGGCCAATTTGCTCCTAGTTCAAAAGGTGGTGAGTCAAATTCTGATAGTCGATTTAGATGTGCATCAAGGAAATGGAAATGCCAAGATTTTCGAAAATGATTCGCGGGTATTTACATTTAGTATGCACGGTGCTAAAAACTATCCGTTGCATAAGGAAATAAGTGATTTAGACATAGGAGTTGACGATGGAATAAAAGATGCTCATTACCTCTCTTTACTCAGAAATAATTTACCGAGACTTATACAGCAAGTGCAGCCCGACTTAATTCTCTATTTAGCTGGAGTAGATATCCTAAGCACGGATAAGCTTGGTCGACTTGCAGTGACTCGCGAAGGATGCAAACAGCGAGACTACTTCGTATTTAGCGAAGCTAAAAAGAATAATATACCTGTAGCCGTAAGTATGGGCGGTGGCTACTCCGAACAGATAAAAGATATCATAGAAGCACACGCTAATACTTTTAGAGTGGCGCAAGATCTTTATTTCTAGATTTTGAAGCAAGCTTCCATGCCTCAAACTATAGCAATAGCTGCACTAACTCGCTAATTAAACATTTTTTTTCGATAGACCGTTTTCTTTAGTAATTGTTCTTCAAAATAGACAGTTAAGGATAATTGGCTTCATTGTTAACAATAAGATTTCGGATTTTAGGAAATGAAGTCACTAAAACAGTCTTTTGGCAAAATCAAACCACTTAAAAGGAATGTACTTGAACGGCAAATCTATCCAAGTCGGCGTGGAAACGATTCCACGCTGATTGCTAAACACTAGAAAACTTTCTTTACCATGGTATTTCGCCACACCGCTATTCCCTACTCCACCAAAAGGTAAATTGTGATTGGTAATATGCATCAGCGTATCGTTGACACAGACACCTCCAGAAGTTGTTTTTTGTAGAATTTCTTTTGCTTTTTCCTTACTTCCAAAATAATAAAAAGCCAAAGGTTTTTCGTTTTTATTGACATGCTCAATGGCTTCTTCAATTTTCTCAAAAGTCAGAATAGGTAAAAGCGGACCAAAGATTTCTTCTTGCATGATTGCACTCTCCAGCGAGATTCCCTCCAAAATAGTCGGAGAGATGTATCGTTGAGTTTTGTCAATATCACCACCAAAATAAACAGTTCCGTCTTTCATCAACCCTTCTAGCCGATTCATCGCTCCGTCATTTACAATTCTTGGATAGAAGCGACTCTGCTTGAAATCTGAACCGTACATGGTTTTCATGTGTTCTACCATTTTTTTGAGCAATTCATCTTTTACAGATTCGTGAACATAGACATAATCAGGAGCAATGCAAGTTTGACCTGCGTTGATTAATTTCCCCCAAATGATTCGTTTTGCCGCTATATCGATGTTCGCTTCTTTGCCAACTATGCACGGACTTTTTCCTCCTAATTCTAAAACCACAGGCGTTAAGTTTTCTGCTGCCGCCTTCATGACAATCTTGCCAACACGAGAACTTCCCGTAAAAAAGATAATATCGAATGGCTCTTGAAGTAACAACGTATTCGTTTCTCGTCCACCTTGAAATACTGAAACATATTCAGGAGCAAATGTCTCTACAATGATTTTCTCCATGAGTTTGGCAATTGTTGGAGCATCTGGCGATGGTTTCAGAATAGCACAACAGCCCGCAGAAATTGCACCAACCAGAGGACACATCAACAATTGAAAAGGATAATTCCATGGAGCAATGATGAGCGACAA
>JBDNIA010000329.1:0-6134 GCA_041688525.1 Crocinitomicaceae bacterium
TTCTTCGTCCCAAAACTGGATAGCAAGTAATGCTTCAAATGGAGGAACACCTGGCGGACAAAATACAGTTTATTCAAATATACCGGACACCCAAATACCTGCGATTACAAGCGTTTTAGCTCAAGCTCCTAACGTGTTAAAAGTAAAATTTTCAGAACCTTTAGATTCCTTGTCATTTGCAAACGCGAGTTTCACTACAACACCCGTTTTAACAGAGCTAAGTAGAGTTGGAAATGGAAATCAACCTTCAGAAGTTGTATTTCAGTTAAGCCCAAGTTTTGTGCCCTCTATTGTCTATAATTTTACGCTGCAACCAATAGAAGATTGTGCAGGGAATTCTACGAACCTTAGTGGACAATTTATTCTTACGGATGTTCCCGCTCCTGGGGATGTGGTAATCAATGAGTTTTTTCCCGACGCTTCCCCAACTATTGGCTTACCAGAACTGGAATTTATTGAAGTCTACAACCGAAGCAATAAATATTTTGATCTCAATAAATGGAAAATCGGAGATGCCAGTGCCGATGGGACTATATCACAAGGAATTTTTGGTCCGGGGGAATACAAAGTGATATGTGCTACTTCATCCGTCATGTCGTATCCTGGTGCAATAGCTGTTTCTGGTTTCCCTAGTCTGAACAATGCTAGTGACGATATCATTCTCAAAGATAGTAACGGCTTAATATTGGACAAGCTCAGCTATACAGATGACTGGTATTTAGACGAAATAAAGAAAGAAGGAGGATATACGGTTGAACGAATTAATCCTCTATTGCCGTGTTCGTCAGTTTTAAATTGGCGCGCGAGTAATGACGCTTCCGGAGGTACGCCCGGATATCAAAACTCCGTTTATTCTATTGCCCCAGATTCGCAAGCCCCTGAATTTATTGCTATTTTTGCGGAATCACCAAATACCTTAAAACTGTACTTCAATGAGCCGATAGATTCTCTGTCTTTAGCAAATTCTATACTTACAGTTCAGCCATTTTTAACAGAAACGGCGCGTTCTATAACTTCTCCTGAGCCTATGGAGATGACTGTTTTGTTTGCTCCAAACTTTCAAATTTCATCGGTTTACAGTTTAAGCTTACAAAATATTGAAGACTGCTCAGGCAACAGTGCGAACTTAAATAGCAGTTTCATTTTGCCGGATGATCCTGCCGCTGGAGATGTTGTAATAAATGAAATATTATTTGATCCCTTAACGGGAGGAAGTGATTATGTAGAATTGTACAATCGATCAGGTAAAGTTTTAGACCTTTTTGGTTGGGAATTGGCTAATGTGGCAGGGGACAGTATTGCAAACAAAAAAAATATTTCAAAACACTTTTTATTGTTGCCGGGTCAGTATGTTGCCGTTTCAAAAGACACGACCAATGTTCAGTTGAATTATCCATTTCACGAAAAAGGGAGATTCGTTAAAAGTGATTTACCTGGTTTCAGCAATGACTCAGGAACAGTTTTACTTTTAGCAAATATCGAGGTTTTGGATAAAGTGTCATATTCTGATAAATGGCATTTTGCTCTCCTAGATACAGATGATGGAAAGGCTTTGGAAAGAATAAACGCAAAAGATCCAAGTCAATTAGCTGACAACTGGCATACGGCCGCAGAGTCCGTTCAGTTTGGAACGCCAGGAAGAGTGAATTCACAATTTATTCCGGTTGTTTCCTTTGGAGAGTTTACATTAACCTCCAAAGTCTTTTCTCCCGATAACGATGGTTACGAAGATGTGCTACAAATCCGTTACAAAATGAGTGAATCTGATATTTTGGCAACAATCTCGATTTACGACGAATATGGCCGGCTGATTCGGAAACTAAAAGAAAATGAATACTTGGCTACGGAAGGCCTTTTTACTTGGGACGGCGTGAGTGACGATGGAAATAAAGCAAGCATAGGGCAGTACATTCTGTTTTTTGAAGTTTTTCGACCAAATGGAGGCTCCCTTTTTAAAGATAAAAAAGTCTGTGTTTTAGCAGGTAAAATTTAACAAGAACTTGTTGTATTTTTGTCCAAAATATTCCAAGGATGATAGCTCCGGGGTCAAAAGGTTGGGTCAATAAATACTTTGAATTGCTTAGAAACGAGCATTTCAATTTGGATTTGCCTATTCCACAAGGTTTTACGGAGAAAGAGATGATTCATTTCAGCTTATTGCGTACAGGAATTATCTTTGGTGTTCCCGCTGAAATGCTCTTTGCGAAAAGTTTAAACGGAAGCAAATGGACCAAATCTGAAAAGCTAAAGCTCCTGCTTCTCGAGTCTCTTTTACTCATGTATCACAATGAGAATAAACACGAAGATTTAAATCCTCAGGCTTTTAAAGAGTCCTTATTAAAATTTTATGCGAGTCATTCGTCACCAATTATCTCAAAGGTTTTTAGGTTATTCATGACCGAGTCACCAGATGAGCGATTGGAGAATATTTTGAGTCGCCGTTTGAATGTGAGATATAAGATGACAGATAGTAAGTATTGGGTCAATTACCTTTCCAATACTTTCATTTATTTGGATGTTATTTTGTACAGAGAGTTTCTCCGAAAAAAGGAAGAAACTCTTTCCCGATATTCCGAATTGGCACAGAATGCTCTTGTGGCGATTTCTATGGCCGCTTTTTCAGATAATATAATTACGCCTAAGGAAAAGGCGCTGTTTAAGGTCTTTTTGGATTCTTCAAATCTTAACGATTTACAGAAGGAAATCGCCAAGAAACGATTTAAAAATGGTGTGCAACTCAACGACTTTACAGAGGTAGTCCATCAAAATTGGTTATTTCGCCGATTTTTAATTGATATTTCTGCACTTACAATTTTTGTCAACCAAGAGCTCATTCCGGAGGAATATGAGGTGTTTGAAAACCTTTGCGAATACTTAGATATTCCGAAGAAAGAAGTTAACTATTCTTTGGCAATGATAGAGAATTTTGTCCTTCAAAACAGGGACAAAGAAGAATTGCTAAGTTCGGCGTCTTCCTACGAAAAGCTCTATGGTAATTTATCAAAAAGATGGATAAAAATTCTTGGTCGCAATAAGGAAAAGTTAGCGAAAGAGTTGAAAGAAAGTAAGGACTTGGTTTTCTTAATTACGAAATCTACCAAACAAGAACTTTCTAAAGACGAGAAAGAATTGGTTAAAACTCAATTTTTGGATTTGGTAAAATCTGTTCCCGCTCTTGCAATTTTTATGTTGCCTGGTGGCGTAATTATTTTGCCAATAATATTAAAAATCCTTCCCGACTTAATCCCAACAGCCTTTCGTGACAATGAACTAGAGGACAAAAAATAAAGCGTTTAGGCTTGATCTCCGTTTTGTTTTTTTTGTTAGATTTATTTTTCTTTTTAATCCAAACACAATATGGCTACAGTATTTGAAACACGACTAATTGGGAATATAGGACGCGATGCGACGGCTAAAACAACTGAAAAGGGCATGATTGCGATTAGTTTTCCCGTTGCTCATAACAAAAACTGGAAAGATTGGAAAACGGGAGAGTCCAAAACGAAAACGACTTGGGTGAATTGCACAATTTGGAAAAAAGAAGGCGCAAACGTAAAAATCCTTGATTTCTTAAAAAAAGGTTGTCTAGTTGAACTCATTGGTTTGCCAGTTTCAAAGGCGTATGCCGAGGAAAACGGAAATATTCGATCAGAAATAAGACTAAATGTTGAAAGTGTGAATATCCTCAGAAATATAAGACAAGATTCTACGAATGTTGAGTTTAGCTTTCAGAACGAAATGGAAGAAGACGCTGATTCCGTGGAAGACGGCACAATCGATGCGAACGAATTTTAAATTTTCTGTAAATTTGATTTGCGTGTAAAATTACTTTACTTATATTTGCACTCGCTTTTAGAAATAATGGTTGAAATTCTTCCTTAGCTCAGTTGGTTAGAGCATCTGACTGTTAATCAGAGGGTCCTTGGTTCGAGTCCAAGAGGGAGAGCATAAAGTCCAACAGTAATGTTGGACTTTTTTGGTTTTAATTTGATAATATAAAAAGAAAGTCCCGGCTTAAAAGGGATCATGACATATTTCTGTGGACTTGAAAAAAAATCTTAAATGATCCTTTGAAATTTTTGCAACTGATTTTATTTAAATCTATTTACCACTCTGGATTTGGTTAATCATATAAAAATTAAACTCAGTAATCCAGGGCTTGAGAATAACCTCGTCACAAAAAAATGATGAAATCATAATTACAAATCTGAACGTTTCTTCGAAGATATTTAAGCTTTTACACCGTTTTTTTGAAATATTTTTATTTTCTTTGTACTATTAAAATTTAACAGATGGGTTCTTCAACTATTTTTTATGCGATTGCTGATTTTATGGGCAATTATGGTTTTCTTCCTTTTGAGCATATCGGTAATATTTTTAATTATTCGTGTATCGCACTAGGGTTTTTTGGCTTATTCTATTGGTTGAATCTTCAGATGAAGATGACCAAGAAAGCGAAAGAAGAGGGAAGACTATTTTAAACTCGTAAAAAAGAAATTGAGGGTTATTGGTCATTGACTAATGACCTTTTTTTGTTTAAGCGCATGAAGAATTTAAGTGTAATCATTACAGCAGGTGGAATTGGCAAACGAATGGGAGGGAATTATCCCAAACAATTTCGTTTGCTAGGTGGTTTGCCCATTTTAATGAGAACAATCGAAGTATTTCACCAATTTGATGCACATGCACAAATTATAATCACCTTGCCAAGCGATTGGAAAAGTGAGTGGGAAAACCTTTGTAATCAGTACAATTTTAAAATCCCTCACGAAATTGTCGATGGAGGTTTGGAACGTTTTCATTCTGTAAAGAATGCTTTGGTTAAATGCGCAGGTGAATTTGTAATGATACACGATGGCGTTCGTCCGCTAGTTTCACAAGAAACATTAAACAGAGGCTTGAAATCCTTGACAACACATTTTGGCGCAATTCCGATTGTCGATTCCGTTGATTCTCTGCGTTGGTTGGATAGCGAGACAAACAAAGCGGTTAATCGAGCGGAATACAAACGCGTGCAAACGCCACAATGCTTCCGCAAGCAAGAAATTTTACAAGCATATGAACAGAAATTCATGTCGCGTTTTACGGACGATGCTTCCGTTTTTGAGGCGGCTGGTTTTGCCATTCATTTGTTTCCTGGAAACGAAGAAAATTTAAAAATCACTACTGAAAATGATCTGGTTTTAACAGAATTTTGGTGGACAAACCTAAAATCAAATAATTAGACCTTGAAATTCCTGTATATTTATGATTTTTAATAACCCATGAAAGTTACACAGCACATAGAAGAAGCAAAAAAAGCGAAAGAAACGCTTTTTTCGTTTGAGATTCTTCCCCCATTAAAAGGACAAAGTATCCAATCTATTTTTGATGGAATTGACCCAATGATGGAGTTCAAACCGAAGTTTGTGAATGTAACATATCACCGGGAAGAGTTCATTTACAAAGAGCGTGAAAATGGGCTTTTAGAAAAAATAGCGATTCGTAAACGCCCAGGAACGGTTGGTATCTGTGCGGCAATTATGAATAAATACGATGTCGATGCAGTTACGCATCTTATTTGTGGAGGTTTCTCAAAAGAAGAAACGGAGAACGCATTAATAGATTTACAATTCCTTGGAATAGACAACGTGCTCGCCTTGCGCGGGGATTCAATAAAGACCGAAAGTATTTTTCGCCCGGATCCAAACGGACACCAGTTTGCAGTAGAATTGATTCACCAAATTTCTGATATGAACGCAGGTCATTATATGCTTGATGATGTAGATTTGGAACCGACAGACTTCTGTATAGGAACTGCAGGTTATCCAGAAAAGCACTTCGAAGCCATGAACCTTTCAACGGATATGCAATATTTGAAAGATAAAGTAAAAGCGGGAGCGGAATACATTACTACCCAAATGTTTTTCGACAATCAGAAATATTTTGCTTTCGTAGATGCTTGCAGAGCAATAGGAATTAATGTTCTAATTATTCCAGGACTGAAGCCAATAAAATCATTAAATCATATTTCGTTTTTACTTAAGTTTTTTCAAATCGATTTGCCAGAGGCATTGTCAAAGGAATTGATGAAATGCAAAGACAATAAGTCTGTTGAGCAAGTGGGGATTGAGTGGGGAATTCAACAATCAAAA
>JBDNIA010000330.1:0-5525 GCA_041688525.1 Crocinitomicaceae bacterium
ATTGCCTTGCTTGTCTGCTTGCTTCTTATCTGTATGTTGACCAGCTCCGCTGGTGGTCTTCATTGCGTTTTTGGCAACAAAGTTACGGGGCTTTTCAGCGGGGATTATATCTTTTGCTCTCATTTTTTATTTTCCTGCGTGTTTAAAATATTGTAATTGGCGCTCCCGCTTTTCAGCGCCAGCTTTGGTAGGGTACTTGCCTAAATTCTTTCCTGACGACTTGCTTTTTAATTCGTAGCCGCCTTTGACTTTAACAATGTGTTCATCGATATTTTCATTGATACCCATGCCCTTTCGAACTGCATCAAATAATGGTTTGGATAATTCGCCTGCTCCAGTTGCTTCTCTAAATGCGTTAAAGTTATTGCCAGCAGCCGCAGCCCTAGCGCCACTGGCACTTACACCAGCAACACCTTCTGCACCATCTTCTCGATCGCCACTTGACACAAAGTCTAGTAGATTAAACTTATAAAAACCATGTGCTTTGCCTTCTACACCGTTATAAGCGTTCAGCAGTTTTTTCATATCTTCTAAACGATCACTGCCTACTACAAACGTAGCATCGGTGTAGCCTTGCTCGTATAGATAACTTGCTACCTTTA
This sequence comes from Crocinitomicaceae bacterium, assembly GCA_041688525.1. Classification (GTDB taxonomy): domain Bacteria; phylum Bacteroidota; class Bacteroidia; order Flavobacteriales_D; family Crocinitomicaceae; genus UBA2040. The sequence continues at coordinate 603 of JBDNIA010000330.1, forward strand.
CTACAGTGTTAAGACTGGGATTCTCTACAACATCGTTGGCATATTGAGGAAACATTTCTTTTATAAATTTAATCTTTGTACCATAGTCTAACGGATTCTTTCTAGGATCTTGACTTTGGCTAACAAATATCATCATTGCACCGCCCTGCGATTTCATAGTGTTCAATACTTGCTCATGTCCAACAGTGGGAGGATTCATTCGGCCAAAACAGAATGTAACATGCTTACTACTGTCTTCAAATAGTTCTTTAAGTAGCATTACTTGTAATCACCTTTGTCGATATGCTTTTCTTGCTCATTGGCAATACGTTTGGCCAAGTCGATTAGTTTTTCTTTGGGAAATTTATCTTCTTTGTCTTTGATATCGTATTTGTCACAATATGAACCTAGGCATTTTTCAATAGGCCCTATATATACCTTATAGACATTGGGATTTCCTGCATGTTCTTTATGTCTATTGACAGCAGGGAAGAAATGTTGGTTAAGCATTGTATCGTCATTGTCGATAAAAAACTTAAGATCGTCTAACCAATCAATATCTTGTTGTTCGTCTTTGGGTGCGCCTATGGGCGAAAACATCTCTTTTAATAGCATTACCTAACTCCGTAAGGTGATACTATATTTATCGATGTATGCTAGTTAGCAATTATAACGGACTGTGACTAATTCGCCGTCTTCGATGTGGTATGCGGCACGTACAAACACAAATTTTCCTGTGATATTAGTGCTTCTGCTGGAATTTGAACTATCTACAGCAAATGTTTCGCTGTATACATCAAACCAATCGGTATCTCCGGGATGTAGTTCTAGAGTTGCCTGAATAGTAACAGTACCTACAAACCCCTCAATGTGGAACAGTACGGTGTGCAATCCGCTACCATTTTTATAGTAGCCTGCCCCTTTATTTTTATCAGAATATAGTACCGTATCTGCATCAGACCCTGATTGATACGCTCTACCGTAAGTAGAAGTTACGGTGATGTTTTCTAATAATGTTTTGGTTTCGAAGCTCATACACTATTTATCGGAAACCACAAAGTTATAGATTTTGCCTACAACATCTGAATTCCGTAGTTTCAGCATTAACAGTGTTTGTTCATCTTCTACAAGCACATATCTACGATCCCAGTTCCATTCTGTAGCTAAAAACCACGCCTTCATGGCTGTAGTACAGGTAATACTAGGAGATCTGTTTTCTACCCAGTTAAGAAACTTTATCTTACCTTCTTGATCGCCCTTCATCTTGTGGGGAAGAAGGTATACTCGATAGTTATAACGGCCTTTTGGCAGCTTGTCTACACTGATATAATTCTTATCACTGTTTAACATATCAACAGTTGCCTCGTTAGGCTCGTATCGATTTCGAAGTATACCTGCAAATTTTAATGAAAGTTGTTCGTAGAAGTCTTTATCGTTGGTATATACATCTATGACATTAGATTCGATTCTAAAAGCATATGCATCTGTACTATATTGTTTTAACAACGATATCAGTTTTAGTATATTTGCTCTATTGATCCAAGCACGTTGCCACGTACTATAAAGTTGTTTCAACGGATCGCTACTTGAACAAAATATTTCAATTTCGTCAAATGTTTTCATTCGAAACAAGACGCAGCCTTCTAAGTGAAGACTGGTCTTATAAAGCCATTTACCGTAAAACTTACGAGTTGTTGTCTTGGATAACATCATCTTCTGTCTCTCGTTGTTCTGCAATTTTCGCAGCTTTTAATGCCTTCCGCTCTTCTTTTGTTAACGGTTTAGGAATAGGTGTTACTGTAAATTCTAATTTGTCATCTACAACTGTAACATTAACACGACCACCATCTACTAGGTCGCCAAACAACACTCTACGGCTCAACGGAGATTTGAGTTCGTTATCAATTAGTCGAGCCAGCGGCCTTGCACCCATCTTCTTATCGTAACCACGTCCAGCTAACCACTTGACTGCCTCTTTGTTTGCAATAATCTCGATACCTTTATCTTTAAGTTGTGCATTTAATTCGCCAACAAATTTACCAACAACCTGTAGCACAGTCTCTGGACTCAAGCTCTTGAACTTGATAATGGCATCTAAACGATTGCGGAACTCGGGACTAAAGAATTTCTTAACTGCTTTATCGTCCTCTCCTTCCTTACCTAAGTCACCGAAGCCAATGGTGTTCTTATCATTATCAGCTGCACCTAGGTTACTGGTCATAAGCAAGATAGTATTGCGACCATCCGCCTGTTTTCCGTTTGATCCAGTTACAAATCCGTTATCCATAAATGCCAACAAGATGATAGTGACATCGGGATGTGCTTTTTCAATCTCATCTAACAACAAGATAGCGTTAGGAGTTTCTTGCAGTTTAGTAATCAACTGACCTGCGTTATCCTCATAGCCAACATAGCCCGGAGGAGCACCAATTAAACGACTAACACTGTGCTTCTCTTGATACTCTCCCATATCAAAGCGGATCAATGTCATTCCCATCTTGTCTGCAAGCACTTTAGCTGTCTCAGTTTTACCTGTACCAGTAGGGCCAAGGAACAAGAAACTGCCAATAGGCTTGTTAGGACTTTTCATTCCAGCTTGCGCTACAAAGATCTTATCTAGTAGACTATCAACTGCTGTATCTTGACCATACACTGCTGTTTTAACACCTTTCTCTAGATTAGCAAGACTCTTAGATTCTCTTTGTGCAACGGTTTCTAATGGCATATTAATCATCTTACTAAGTTCGTAAGTGATTTGTTCTATGTCAACAATTTGTTCAACGCCTTCCATACCTTCGTCGTCTTTAAGTTTGTAACGAGCACTAGCACAGTCAATAATGTCAATAGCCTTATCCGGCAACTTCTTATCTGCCATGTACTTGACACTTAGCTTAACCGCCTGTTCAATAGCAGCATCACTAATTTTAACATTGTGATGACTTTCGTAATACTTCTTAAGACCTTTGAGTACCTTGACTGCCATTTCTGGACTTGGCTCGTCAATAGTGACACGTTGGAATCGACGCATTAGGGCACGATCGCTTTCAAAGTACTTGCGATATTCTTCCCAAGTAGTGCTGGCAATAAGTTTAATAATGCCTTTAGTTAACATAGGCTTGAGCATATTGCTCATGTCATTAGATCCTGAGCTGCTTGCACCTGCACCGTTCATCATATGCGCTTCATCAATAAAAAGAATAATTTTACCTTTCTTTTCAAGCGCAGCCATGACTGCTTTAACACGTTCTTCAAAGTCGCCTCGGTACTTAGAGCCAGCAAGCATTGAACTAATATCCAATGTATATACCTGATGATCTTGAATAAACTTAGGAACTTTCTTTTCAAATATCTTACGAGCTAGTCCTTCTGCAATGGCAGTTTTGCCCACACCAGGATCGCCAACCATTAGCACATTGCTCTTGCTACGGCGCGCCAATACCAATTGAATTTTTTCAAGTTCTTCGTCACGACCAATAACCGGATCAATCTTACGTTGCTTGGCTTTGAGGCTTAGGTTAGTACAAAATTGATTTAAGATACGATCTGCTTGATTTGAATTAGTTACTTTTGTATCAACAATTGCTTCCTCGTCTTGCTCTACAACAAGGTTGTCTTGGAAATATTTTACAAATTTTTCTTTAGTAACACCACCTTTGGTTAAGAAGTAGTAGGCAAAACTATTCTTTTCGCTAAGAATGCTAACAACAACATCTGCTACTTCCATACGTTGTCTTCCACTAAACAACACTTGTGTAAATGATCTATTAAGAACTCGTTCTACACTGTTAGTTTTTTTAGGTTTAGTATTTGTACTAGCAGTCTTAATATCATTAAGATTATTTTTTAAATAGTGTTCAACATTTGTTTTAATAAAGTCAGCATCTGCTCCAAACCCCTTGAAGAATTTAAAAGACTCGTCGTCGTTCATAATTCCAAATACTAGATGTTCAAGTGTTATATATTCGTGGTTGTGCTGTTTTGCAACTTCGATAGAATACTCAAAAATATCTTGTAAGTGCTTGCTTGGTTCGATCATTTATTTTACCTTCTTAATTTTTGTCATACTTAATTTTAACTTCAATGATATGCATTGTCAATATATTGCATATCATTTAACTTCCGTGTTTTATTTGATTAATTTTTTCTATTTGTATAGCATTTAAGTTTTTAGGTATTAATACTTTAATTTTCAACATAACATTACCGCGCTGTTTAGTGCGCATGTTTGGTAATCCTTCGCCTGGAATTCTTAATACACTTTCTGGTTGTGTTCCTGCAGGAATATTGATTGAAAGTTTTTTATTATCTAACATTACAATTTCAACAGCAGTACCAGTGAGTGCATCCCATACTGTAATTTCTTGTTCCATGTACAATGTAGTTCCTTCTCTCTTAAACCTTGCATGTGGTTGTACATTTATGTTAACAATTAAATCACCTGGTTGCAAATTAGGAATAGACTGGTCTCCCATTCCTTCATACCGAATCTGTTGTCCAGCTTCAATGCCTGGAGGAATTTGAATGTTGATAACTTTACTTCTACTTCCTGGGACGCTTAGATCGGCAGTAAAGTCTTTGCCTGTTAACACATCTTCAAGAGAAATATTAACGTTGACACTTAATGATTTATTTTTTCGCTGCGGTTGTCTTCCGACTCCACCAAACCCAAAGTTTTGAAAAATATCATCTACATTGCCTGAATTAAAATGGAATTCAAACGGATTACCACCACGACGTTGTCCGCCCATACCGGATTGTCTATTAGGATCGCCACCCATATCTACGATCCGTTTTTTCTCCGGATCTGTAAGTGCATCGTATGCAGTTGACAATTCTTTAAATTTATCTTGATCTCCCCCACGGTCAGGGTGATGTTTCATTGCCAATTTACGATAGGCTTTTTTGATTTCGTCTTCTGACGCGCCGCGTTTTAAACCTAATGTA
>JBDNIA010000331.1:0-2175 GCA_041688525.1 Crocinitomicaceae bacterium
AAACAGAACCAAGAACTAATAAAAATAGAATTGAAAAAACGTATTGAGCTTCAACTTGGTATTTCAGCGGCACAAAAATCGTTACAATAAATGGCAACATCGCTCCAAAAATAAACGCTGCGCCTGAAGCAAGAGCTGCTTGAAAAGGTTTAGCTTGATTCATTTCGTGTAAACCCAATTCATCTCTTGCATGCGCACCGAGCGCATCATGTTCTGTCAATTTTGTCGCGACAAGCATCGCTGTTTCTAAATCCAATCCTCGTTCCTCGTAGATTAAAGCCAATTCTTTCAATTCAACTTCTGGGAAATTGTCTAATGCTTCTTGCTCTCTTTGTAGATCTGCGGATTCAATGTCGGACTGGGAACTTACAGAAACATATTCTCCTGCAGCCATTGACAATGCGCCCGCCACCATTCCTGCTAAAGCGGCCAAGATTACCGGTTCGCTTGTTTTACTAGCAGCGGCGACGCCAATAGCAATACTTGCCGTTGAAAGAATGCCGTCATTTGCCCCTAAAATTGCTGCACGAAGCCAATTACTTCGGGTTATATAATGCTGCTCGTTATCCTCTACCATTTTGATTAAAAAATAATTTTGAAAAATAGTTATAAATTTTCTAAAATAGAATCATCAACAATTTCCGGAACAGTGACTTTTAAATTTGGTTCAATTTCCATTGCCCGTTTAATCGCGAATATTGCGCCTTCATTTCTAGCCCAACTTCTTCTTGCTATTCCGTTATTCACGTCCCAATGCAACATAGACTTTATTCGTCGTTCTGAATCTGCTGAACCGTCAATAAGCATCCCAAAACCACCGTTGATCACTTCTCCCCAGCCTACACCGCCACCATTGTGAATTGAAACCCAAGTTGCACCACGGAAAGAGTCTCCAATTACATTTTGAATTGCCATATCAGCCGTGAATCTAGAACCATCGTAAATATTCGAAGTCTCTCTGTAGGGAGAATCAGTTCCTGAAACATCGTGGTGATCACGTCCTAAAATCACTAGTCCTATTTCACCGGAAGCAATAGCTTGGTTAAATGCATCAGCGATTTTCATCCGACCTTCAGCATCGGCATATAAGATTCGGGCTTGCGAGCCAACAACTAATTTATTCTTTTGAGCTCCCTTAATCCATTGAATATTATCCGCCATTTGTTGCTGAATTTCAATAGGAGCTGTGGCTTTAATTTTTTGTAATACTGCACAAGCAATATCATCTGTTTTCTGCAGATCCTCCGGCAAACCCGAGGCACAAACCCAACGAAAAGGACCAAATCCATAATCGAATCACATAGGCCCCATGATATCTTGAACATAGGACGAATATTTAAAATCTATCCCATTTTCCGCCATAATATCAGCTCCCGCTCTAGACGCTTCCAATAAAAAAGCATTTCCATAATCAAAAAAGTAAGTTCCTTTTGCTGTATGTTTATTTATTGCCGCAGTGTGTCGAATCAAAGTTAACTTCACTTGCTTCTTAAATTCCTCTGGATTTTTCGCCATCAACTCATTCGACTCTTCGAAAGAATGTCCAACTGGATAATAACCTCCCGACCATGGGTTATGAAGAGATGTTTGATCTGAACCTAAATCTACATGTAAATTCGTTTCATCAAATTTCTCCCAGACGTCAACAATATTTCCGAGATATGCAATACTTACTGCTTCTTTGTTTTCTTGCGCTTCTCTTACGCGCACTACCAACTTATTTACATCGAAAAATACTTCATTTACCCAGCCTTGGTCGTGACGTATTTTTGTAATTTTCGAATTTACTTCAGCACAAACTGTTACGCAACCGGCAATATTTCCAGCCTTAGGCTGTGCACCAGACATTCCTCCAAGTCCAGAAGTAACAAAAAGCGAACCTTCTGGTGATTTTTTTATTTTTCTAAACCCGTTTAAAACTGTAATCGTTGTCCCGTGCACGATTCCTTGAGGACCGATATACATATATGAACCTGCGGTCATTTGACCGTATTGCGTTACGCCTAGCGCATTGAATTTTTCCAAATCATCTGGCTTTGAATAATTGGGTATCATCATGCCGTTCGTAACAACTACTCTTGGGGCATCCTTGTGAGAAGGAAAAAGACCCATTGGATGTCCACTGTACATTACCAACGTTTGTTCCTCAGACATTTCAGACAAATATTTCATTGT
>JBDNIA010000332.1:0-3148 GCA_041688525.1 Crocinitomicaceae bacterium
AAGAAATGGGAGGCTCAAAACAACCTGAGTTTTTAAGTACGCATCCTAACCCAGGAAAAAGAATCGAACATTTTGACAACGCCAAATTAACGCTTGGTTGCACAGGCTCGAACGACAATAAAAATGAATACAGACGTATCGTTTCAACCTTGAAATAATAAAAGTAGAAATATTATATCGAAGGGAGACGAATGCTTCGCTATTTTATTTCGCCGTTTCCGCTATTCTTTTTGCCATTTTCACGAATTCAATGAAATCTTTTGGTTGATCAATGTTTTTTATTTCAACTGGCTTTCCATCCGCTTTATCTTTCAGATATTGGTCATAGGTCAAATAAGGAATTCTCTTATGTCCTAGCCGCACGAAAACTAATTTTTTACTTGGAATAGTTGCAACATATTGTCCTAAAATTCCACGACAGTAATAAATATCATCCTCGCCATCGTTATACGTCCAAATGTGTAGGCCATAATATATGTTTTCTATACCATGAGAAGTTATAGGCGCTTTGTTTGTTAACATATCTTTTACGAAATTTTCACTTATTATTTGTTGACCATTCCAATTTCCGTAATTCGCAATTAATCGACCTATTTTCCCGAAATCTTGCGCTGTTGCGTATAGACAACAGAATGCCTTTGCTGCGCCGTTTTCACTGTCTAAACTCCAAAATGCATCACTCTGTGTGCCTAATTTAAGCCAAAGCTTTTCTTGTGCATATTGCCAGATTTTCATTCCTGTTGCTCTCTCGACAATAAAACTCAACAATTGAGAATTTCCACTCTGATAATTAAATTTTTTTCCTGGTGGATCAATTCCTTTTTGCCGCGTCACTAAACCATATAAATCTGTGCCGTAATAAGATTCAGCATTTGAAGACAAAGGATTTTTACCGCTTTCTTCCCAATCTAATCCAGAAGCCATTTGCAGCAAATGACGAATCGTTATAGTTTTTTTATCATCTGATTTAAAAGCCGGAATAAAATCACCAACGGGTTCATCCAACGATTTTATTTTCTTTTCATCGATGGCAATACCCACTAATAAAGCAACAACTGTTTTTGCGGTAGAAAAAGCGTTTGAAACTGTGCCTATTTGATGTTGCTCCCAATATTTTTCAAAAAGCAACTCATCACCTTTAAAAACCAAAAAAGCAGTCGACTTGGTTTCTTGGTGAAGTTTTGCTTCACTGTAACTTAAAGTATATTGATTGTATTTGGCATTTTTAAGCCATTTAAACGGCTTTTCTGATTTTTTAATCGTGGCATAAGGAAACACATCTAAATCATAAATATCTGGACCAGATTTACCAAGTAAATAAGTGTTTGAAACTCCTTTGTAGAGATAAGTTCGTCCTGACAAAAGGATAAATAAATTGACGAGGATAACAATTGCAAATAAAAAAACGAAGAAGCCTTTGAGTAGCTTTTTCACTGAATGAACAATCTTTTCTACCATGTCAGGCGTATTCGTAATCGAACTGTTGCGCTAGTTTTTCTTTGAGTATGGTCTGAACCTTTTCCATATCGACTGGTGCACCCAATTCTTTTTCCATGGAAGTTACGGCTTTGTCATCAATTCCACAAGGAACAATAAATTTAAAATAGTCTAAATTGCTGTTCACATTAAAACCTATTCCGTGCATCGTTACCCATCTGGAGGACTTTACACCCATTGCACAAATCTTTCTTGGATTTGGTCCTTCAAAATCTATCCAAACGCCTGTTAGTCCTTCCACTCTTCCGCCAACAATTCCAAATTCACGTATAACCAGAATGACGGCCTTCTCTAAAAAACGCATGTATTTATGAATATCTGAAAAAAAGTACTCCAAATCAAAGATTGGATAAGCTATGAGTTGCCCAGGACCGTGATACGTGATATCACCGCCGCGGTTAATCTTATAATATTTCGCCTGATTATCTTCCAAGCCTTTCTCATTGAGTAAAAGGTGACTTTCTTTGCCACTTTTACCTAAAGTAAAAACATGTGGGTGTTCACAAAACAGCAGATAATTCTTTGTTGCTAAGGGTGTTTCCGTTTTGCGATTTTCAATTTTTCTATTAACGGTTTCTGAAAAAAGCTTTTCCTGATAATCCCACGCTTCTTGGTAATCAATCGTTCCTAAATTTTCGAAGCGCACTATTGGTTTCATGCATTATAATTTAGCAAGTTCATCCTTCAAATAATCGATTATTACAATTTCAACAGCATCAACATTGCGTATATCAGCACTATACCACGATGCCCAATCAATGACATTTATTAGATATAGAGATTTTTCAATTATATTATTTCCTTTAGCTACAACCGTATGAACACGATCTGTTTTCGTTGCAATTTGTTTAAAAGTAATATCGGCTCGTCTTCGGTTTCTTTCAATTAAATCGCCATTATCAAAGAATACAGCCGCAAATCTATTGTCGCCACCACCCCAACCAACGAGCTCATTGTGATTCATTTCTGGAATTACATTTACCCAACCCAACATTTTTGAGTTTTCGTTGAACTGTTGTTTTGCTCGAATTGCGATTCCTTCATATTCTGAAACAGCATAAAAAATAGGCACTCTTCCAGAAGTTGCTTCGGCCAATTTTTTAGCCTCTTCTCGAATTGTTTTTTCCTCAGCAAGAATTAATTTTCTGCCGTTTTCTAAATAGTCTAGGTTATGTGTTTTCACCATACCAAGACTAGTGAAAATTTTCACCAATTGTACAAGTGAGAAGGCTAGAGCTGATCTTGGCGGGTTTCCACCTGGAACAAGCACACAATCCATTTCATTCGTCTTACAAAATTGAGCAAGTTTGCCGCCAGAAGTTACCCCGATGATATAAGCACCTTTTTTGTGCGCCTCTTCCGTGCTCATTATTGTTTCTTCCGTATTTCCAGAATAAGAAGAAGCGATAACTAAGGTATTTTTATTTACGAAATTCGGTACAGAATAATTTTGGCAAAGGGTTACAGGAACCGTCAATTCAGCTTCCAACCATTGCGATACGATTTTACCACCAATCCCTGATCCGCCCATACCACAAATTAATATATTGTGTATCTCTCTATCAGGTTTACGATATGACATGTCACTAGCTATCTTTAATCCCTCCTGTATGTTAGAGGGAAAAGCCTCTATTAATTGCATCATTTCCAT
>JBDNIA010000333.1:0-3061 GCA_041688525.1 Crocinitomicaceae bacterium
AGCCTACCAATGACTTGGATTTGAAAACAGTCAGTTGGTTAGAAGATTTTTTATTGGACTTTAAAAACACAGTGATTGTCGTATCGCACGATAGACATTTCTTGGATACGGTTTGTACAAACATTTGCGATATCGATTATAGTAAAATTAATTTGTACACAGGGAACTATACTTTCTGGTACGAATCATCTCAATTAGCGGCGCGTCAGCGTTCAGATAAAAACAAAAAAGCAGAAGACAAAAAGAAAGAATTACAAGACTTTATTTCTCGCTTCTCTGCCAATGCTTCGAAATCAAAACAAGCAACATCTCGTCGTAAAATGTTGGATAAATTAGATTTAGATGAAATTCAGCCCTCATCACGTCGATATCCAGGAATTAATTTCAATGCGGATCGTGATCCAGGAAATCAAATTTTAACGGTTGAGAATCTTTCTGCGAAACACGAAGGACAATGGTTGTTCAAAGATTTGAATTTCACTTTGAACAAAGGCGATAAGGTGGCGATTTTGTCAAAAAATTCGGTCGCAATAACAACTTTCTTTGAAATATTAAACGGTAATAAAAAACCAGAAACAGGAACTTTTACTTACGGAACGACTATTACAAAGGCTTATTTGCCAAACGAAAACCATACTTTCTTTGAGGATAAAACCAGTTTGATCGATTGGTTGCGTCAATACGCACAAACGGATGAGGAAAAAGAAGAAGTGAACTTGCGCGGATTCTTAGGAAGAATGTTATTTTCCGGAGAGGAAGCTTTAAAATCAGCGAATGTACTTTCTGGAGGTGAAAAAGTGCGTTGCATGTTGTCTCGAATGATGTTGGCAAAAGCAAATGTCTTGATGTTGGACGAACCAACCAATCACTTGGATTTGGAATCTATTACAGCCTTAAACAATGGCATGCGCGATTTCCCGAGCAATATACTCTTTACATCACATGACCACGAATTGACCAATACAGTTGCCAATCGTATCATTGAATTAACACCAAATGGTTTCATGGATAAAATGATGCCTTACGATGCTTATTTGACTGATGATAAAATTGCTCAGTTACAAGAAGAAATGTACGCTTAGATTTAAGTTCAACAAATTGCGGGCTGTAAAATCAATGCTTTTTATCAAGAAAAGTAATGAGAGAAGATTTTTAACTTTAACGGTAAATTGAAGCGTGCTAAATAACCAAAATAGTGTTGATGAAACTATAACGATGCGCGAATTTATTTGGCAACACAAGCTTATTTGTTTTTTTAGAAATATTGATTTCCCCGGTTTTCGTAAGCTTTCTTTGTTGTTGCCTAAATGGCTTTTGCCGGAAGTGGAAAAAGTAGGTGAGCATATCCTTGTCACTCCGGCTGGATTAAAGTTGTGGATCAATCCGTCAAAAGATCAAGGCGTAGAAAGAAGTCTTTTTGAAACAGGAACTTATGAGCGTGGGACGCTTGATTTCATGAAACGGTTCCTCAACTCAGGAGATACTTTTGTGGACGTCGGCGCAAACATTGGTTTGATGTCTATGGTTGCCAAAAAAGCGGTTGGTAAAAGCGGCAGAGTTTGGGCATTTGAGGCCAATCGCAATACATTTGATATTCTTGAAAAAAACCTTACTCTCAATCAATACGATGAAGTCTTGTGTTTCGAATGTGGACTCGGAGCGAAAAGAGAGACGAAGCTGTTATTTGACAATTTGTCTATCAATCGTGGAGCAGCGTCAACAGTTTTTGAGGGGAAAAATGCGAAATCAACAGAAATTTCTATTCTTACATTGGATGAGGTTGCCAATCAGCAAGAAATAATTCCATCCATGATTAAAATTGATGTGGAAGGAATGGAAGAGGAGGTTTTAATAGGAGCAGAGAGCGTTATAAAAAATTATAGGCCCATATTAATTGTTGAATTTTCTGCTGAAAGAGGTGATAATTCGAGAGAAAAAGTCTACAACAAAATTCTATCTTTAACGGATTACAAATTTTTTAAATTAAAAGGTTCCAAAGAACGTTCTTCCAAATTATTGGAAATTAAGACAATGCAAGATTTGCCTGTCGACGATAATGTTTTTTGTTTGCCAATAGAAAAGCTTGAAAAATGAAAGTTCAATACACTTTAAGCGGCCAACAAGCCTATCAGCAATACATTCATATCGAGGTAAGCATACCAGTTAGTGGAGATCAAACTTTAGTGTATTTGCCAACTTGGCGTCCAGGTCGCTATGAACTGGGCAACTTCGCTAAAAATATAAAACACTTTCAAATATTTGGTTTAGATAATAAGCAAGTTAAATTCCAGAAAATACATAAAGCTGTTTGGGAAGTTGAAACGACGGGACAATCGAATATTCGTGTCGTTTATAAATATTATGCAAATGAATTGAATGGTGGAAGTACTTTTCTTTCAAACGAGCAATTGTATGTCAATCCAGTGAACTGTTTCGTTTTCACAGATGAGACAAAGGAATTACCTATCGAGGTAGATTTGAAAGTGCCATCGAATTATGAAATTGCTTGTAACTTGAAATCCGATGGACATAAGTTGTATGCAAATGACTTCGACCAAATGGCTGATTCTCCATTTATTGCTTCAGCTACTTTAGAGCATCAGTCCTATGTTGTAGCAAATACGACGTATCATTTATGGTTTCAAGGTTTATCGAAAATTGACTGGGTTCGATTGAAAAAAGATTTCATTGCTTTTACAGAAAAACAAGTAGAAAAGTTCTCTGAATTTCCAGTGAAAGATTATCACTTCCTATTTCAGATTACACCTTATAAATCTTATCACGGGGTTGAGCACTGTGCCTCAACTGTGATTCTTTTAGGTCCGAGTTACGCTGTTTTTGGTGATTTCTATTCTGAATTATTGGGAGTCTCATCGCATGAATTGTATCATACTTGGAATGTAAAAGCCATTCGACCAATTGAAATGTTTCCGTACAACTTCAAAGAAGAAAATTTTTCAGAGCTCGGTTACATTTGTGAAGGAATTACCACTTACATGGGCGACTTGTTCCTTTTGAAATCTAAGGTTTTCAATTTTGAGCAGTACAAAAAGGAATTTAA
>JBDNIA010000334.1:0-15311 GCA_041688525.1 Crocinitomicaceae bacterium
ACACTAATACTAGATGTGATTGATCCTAATACGCTATCAGGTGTTGTTAGTTACTATCAAACTTCTCTCAATGATGATAGCACTCCTAGTATACTTCCTCCAGGCCTAACACTTGATACTGTTACAGGCGAAATTGCTGGTAGAGTACCTTATCAGCCTGCTGTAACACAAGAATATAAATTTACCATTGCGGCGCAGCGTATAGGATACGATGTTGATAGTGTTCAGCTAATTGAATATATGTATGAAGCCGCTAATATTGGAACAGCACAAATTAAAGTTAGTAAATTTGATGCATATTCAGAGTATGCTATTGATAAAGAATTCACCGTAGAAGGGAATACTTATATTGTTATAAGCATTAATACTGGTAATGCCGCATTTGATGTGTTAACACTAAACAGAGCTTTACTTACTGCATTTAATAGTGGTACTAGCATTAATTTTGGCACAATTGCTATTGTTGAAACAGAAAATACAGTTAGTGAAAAAACATTTGTTGTAAAGCTATTAGGCGAAGTTGATTCAACTATTGCATGGATTACTCCAAGAAATTTAGGATCGTTTAGTGCCAACTATATCAGTACACTTAATGTTAGAGCAACTACTACTGTACCAAATGCTAATTTATTATATACTGTAACATTAGGTACACTTCCTCCAGGGTTAACGTTATCATTAAGCGGCGAATTAATTGGTAAAGTAAATAGTTTTGGTACAGAGTCACAACCTGGATTAACTGTATTTGATAGTCAACAGTTGCAGCTGGACGGAAATACTACTACACTCGATCGTACATATGATTTTACAATTAAAGCACAGGATCAATTTGGATTTAGTGCTATTGAGCGAACATTTAGTGTTAAATTATCTGACCCAGACAATAAACAATATAGTAATGTTTTTTTACAACCACTATTACCGCAAGTGCAACGATTAGCTTTCGTTAATTTTGTAAACAATGCAGAGATATTCCTTCCAGAATATCTTTACAGACCAAACGATACTAATTTTGGTATACAAACTAAAATTAAAATACTTGCTTATTCGGGAATAGAAGCAAAGGCTATTGAAAGTTTTGTAGCTGCGGCTGCAAAAAATCATAAAAGACGCAATCTTAAAATTGGTAGCGTAAAAACAGCGATTGCTAAAACACCAGGGACTCAAGATGTAGTTTACGAAGTAGTATATTTAGAAGTTATCGACCCACAACAGTCTACTAAGAGAAATCATAAGACAGCTAATCAAATTAAGATTAAAAATAATGACAAAGTTTTAGTTAACAGCGCAAAATATACCGATATTAATGACACATATGCAAGTGAATTTTCTGAGGTTACTATTACTACTAGAGAAGAAGGCGAAGTTGCAGTAAGCTGGATTGATTTATTAAATATTAACGGGCGTGATGAAATCTATAATATACCCGTAACAAGTTTGTTAGAGATTATAAATCAAGCAGGTTATTCTGTAAGCGTGCCATTTACACCTGGCGTGATAGAAAGTAACAAATATAGACCGTGGCCTACTAATGTAATCACCACTGATAGTAATGCTATACTTGCAGACGGTGCAAATAGTACAACACGTTATATATCCAATATGACACATATGCGAGCAGCTATTAAGAATATAGGTGAAACAGAAAAGAACTTTCTACCTCTTTGGATGAGATCATCACAAGTAGACACAATAACGGAGTTAGGATTTGTTAATGCTATACCGTTATGCTATTGTAAGCCAGGTACTGCAAACATAATTGCTAATACCATTGATTTTTATAAAATTGATTTTAAACAATACGAGTTAGATATTGATAGATATGTAATAGACAACGCTGAAGGTAATTCACAAGAACAGTATATATTGTTCGCAAATTACGAATTTAACACTTAACAACGATAAATATATTGTAGGAGATATAAAATATGGCAAGTACAATTAGTACAATAGGATTCAACGCTGCTTTCCCAGTGGCCGGTCAAGATAACGACAGTCAAGGCTTTCGTACAAACTTCAATGTGACTAAGGTTGCACTAGAAGCAGCAGAAAGTGAAATTACAACACTACAAAGTAGCACTGCAAAATTAGATGCAGATAACGACTTTAACGGTAGCGTAATTAGCGATGCTAAACTTAAGGCAAATACTGAAACAGTATATCCTGCTGGTAATGTTGGTGCAAGTCAAAACGTTAGCTGGGCCAACGGTCACTATCAAACACTACAAGCTGGTTCAGATATTACACTTACTCTTTCTGATTGGCCAGATAGTGGTGTAATGGGCAGAATGCGCCTACAACTTACAAGCGACGGAACTTCAAGAACAATTACTTGGGCAAGTTCGGGCGGTGGTAGCTTTAAAGGTGCAGGAGCATTTAGCGGAACAACTGTGTTGGCTTCACAGACTAATCCAACTATAATTGATTTTTGGTCTATTAACGGTGGCGTTAGTGTGTTTGCACAAGACCACGGAACATTTGATTAATGTTTAACCCACTAGTTGATAGTTTTGAACAACTTAGTGACACTGAGGTTGAGAATAAAGTGCTCGACCTCCAGCGTAAATATTTTATGACTCAGAATCCTCAGGTACAGGAGCAAATTTCTGCGATACTAGACATGTATCGAGAAGAGTCACGAGCAAGACGTGCAAAACAATATCTCCAACAAACACAACAAAACGGCAAATCAGGACTTGACAGTTTAATCAATATCAGTTAAACTGTTAACATGCTTATGAAAACAGATGAACTAGGTATTCCACGCTTTACTAATTGCGACCTCGTTGATATGATCTATAGTGGTCATGTTGACAAGTGTCATGTAGTACTATGTGATCCTTCAGATGATATAGAAAAGTTTAACGCAGCAATGCGTGAACAATATCTCCCTGAACTTACAAAATATATTCCTCTAGATGTAGACCAAAAGACTTTTGACGGTGCGTTACAGTCGGAATGGTTCATGCCTGATGAATATAAAACATATCCTATCTATGACTTTTGTTTAGCGCAATGCAATACTATAGAAAAAAAGAAACGTTTGACACAAGAGTTTGATGCATTTGACGAACGTGGAATGTTGCCACTGTTATGCTACATGAAGTATCTTGTGGACTTTATGCGTGAGAATAATATCGTTTGGGGTGTAGGCCGCGGCAGCAGCGTCAGTTCCTACGTTTTATTTCTTATTGGGGTTCATAAAATAGATTCAATCCAATATGACCTGGATTGGAGAGAGTTCCTGAGATAAGTAAGTATATAACTAGGAGGCTATTAAAATGGCAATGAAACAACCAGGACGTAAAGTCCACAGAAGCGCTAACGGCAAAATTGTTGACATGGATATGCTACGTCAACGCAATGAACTAATACCAGCAGTAGGTAATGCTCGTGTAAATGCACGCGGCGATCAGCTTGGTACAGGTGGTAAAATCGTTCGCAAGAAAGAAGAACTTCTCAAAGACTACTACCAATCTAATCCAGGTGTAAGAGAAGAACAATCTGTAGCAAAAAATCAACCCACGGCAGCAGAAGCGGCCGATTGGGAAGAAGATAGCGCAGGCAACTTTGTACAAAAAGGTAAATAATGGCTATTCAATTAAGCAAAATTAAAGGCACGCCGCTTGCAGTGGGCAATCGTGTAATTGTATCAGATATGTATTTTGGTGAACAAAAGACTACAGGTGGACTAATCATTAAAGACGACGACGGCACTACACGTGGAATTTATCCACGTTGGGCTAAAGTTTATTCAAAGGGACCACGTAATAAAGATGATTATAATATCGGTCATTGGATTCTAATCGAACACGGTCGTTGGACTAGAGCCTTTACAGTAGAAACCCCAGACGGCGAAGTAGAATTACGTATGGTAGAAACCGAAAGTGTTATTGGGTATTCTGAAGAGAAACCAAACGACATCTATATTGGAGCAGAATATACAGACGGCGCCCATGCTACTGTGGACCCCGGTTCATTTATAAATCCACAATATTAAGAGTTAAAATTGACAAATCCATTTAAAGACGTTGACTTATTTCAAACCGCATGTGATCAAACACCTAGCATTGACAACTATGTCATGTATCTTGATTTGATTTCAGAAGAAACAGGCGAACTAAAAGATGCCATTATTGCAGGTGATAGCGTAGAACAACTTGATGCACTTGTAGATATACTAGTTGTTACTATTGGTGCTATTAGAGCAGCAGGGTGGGATGGCGAAGCAGCTTGGAACGAAGTAATGCGTACTAACTTTGCTAAAGTAGACCCTACAACAGGCAAAGTAATCAAACGTGCAGACGGGAAAGTATTAAAAGGCCCGGATTGGGTGCCGCCAAACCTTGCACAATTTGTAAAATAATACTTGACTCCTTAGTTGCTATATGCTATAATGTATATAATAATTAAGGAGTTTTCTTTTGGCTACACACGGCACTATCGACCTAGAGACTATTGATACTAGTCCAACTGCAACTGTCCTGTCGCTAGGTGCAGTTAAGTTTAATCCGCTAGATGATAGCGAACCTCACTCAGAACTTTACCTAAAAATTAGCATTGACGAGCAAGATACTCTTGGGCGTACTGCTAGTGACAGCACTATTGAGTGGTGGGGCAAACAAGATCCTAAGATTATGGAAGAAGCATTTGATCAGACTGGTGCAGTTAGCGTAGATGAGGCTTTACGTCAAGTTAACAAGTGGGTCGTTGGTGTTGATACATTATGGGGACAAGGTTACGGTTTTGACTATACCATACTGGAAGACATGTTCCGCCGCGCTGCAAAGCCGATTCCGTGGAACTTCTGGATTATACGGGATTCTAGAACGCTTTTTGGCTGTTGCCAACAGGATCCACGTAAAAGCATGCAGACTGATCTGCATAATGCATTAGCAGATGCATACTTTCAATCTAAAGCAATTCAAATTGCTTACAAAGAATTAGGACTGAAACGCTAATGCCAGGTACACTAAACAAACTACAAGAGCTTATGGTTCTTACTATGGAAGAATGTGGTGAACTCGCACAACGCTGTAGCAAGATTATTCGTAAGTTCGAAACACTCGAAGAAGTTACAGAAGAACAGCGTGTGCTACTACTTGAAGAAGTTGGCGATGTTCAGTGTATGATAAATCTAATGATTGAAAGTGGACTCTTGACAAAAGCCGAGATTGATGCTAGAATAGATACTAAGCGTAACAAATTAAAGATATGGAGTGAGTTAATCAAATGAAAGAACTATGGGTAGAAAAATACCGTCCTAAAACAGTTGACGGTTATGTGTTTCGAGATGAGGCACAACGTAAGCAAGTAAACACTTGGATTAAAGATAAAACTATTCCGCATTTGCTATTCAGCGGTAACGCAGGTATTGGTAAAACTACACTTGCCAAACTGCTGTTTAACGAACTTGATCTGAATGACTTAGACGTATTAGAAATTAACGCATCGCGTACTAACTCAGTAGATGATGTTCGTAATAAGATTGTCAACTTTGTACAAATGATTCCGTTTGGTGACTTTAAAGTTGTGCTACTTGACGAGGCTGATTATTTGAGTCCTGGCGCACAAGCAGCATTGCGTGGTGTTATGGAAGAATATCACAGCACAGCAAGGTTTATTTTAACTTGTAACTATCCTAACAGAATTATTCCAGCTATCCATAGTCGTTGCCAGGGCTTTCATATTGCTAAAATTGACCAGACTGAGTTTACTGCTCGCGTAGCAGAGATTCTTATTACAGAAGGTGTTATTCCAGATTTGGATATCCTAGACACTTATGTAAAGGCAACATATCCAGACTTGCGCAAATGTATCAATATGGTACAGATGAATGTACAAGAAGGTAGTTTACTTCGTCCTAATGAAGGTGATACTGGAAATAGTGACTGGAAACTAGATATGGTTGAGTTATTTAAACAAGGTAAGATTAATGATGCACGTAAATTACTTTGTGGTGCAGTTCGACCAGAAGAAATGGAAGAGATTTATCGTTGGCTGTATGACAATGTTGAACTGTTCGGAAACGATGAACAACAAGATAATGCCGTGCTAACTATTAAGCAAGGTCTTGTAGATCATGCATTGGTTGCTGATGCAGAGATAAATCTTGCAGCCACGCTCATAAGGTTAGGACGACTATAATGACATATTTAGTTACTGACAATTGTATTAAATGTAAACACATGGATTGTGTAAGTGTATGTCCAGTAGATTGTTTCTACGAAGGTGAAAACATGTTGGTTATCAATCCAGACGAATGCATCGACTGCGGTGTTTGTGAACCTGAATGCCCGGTTGATGCAATTGTAGCCGATAATACTTTTAGAGATGTAGGCGAACAGTTTAAATGGGAAGAAATTAATCGTAAGTATAGTAATCTTTGGCCCGTAATTACCCAAGTACGTCCTGAAGATGTTCCTTTAGATGCTGCTGAATGGAACGGCATTGGAAACAAGTTTGAAAATCACTTTAGTGAAACACCAGGTAAAGGTAATGTCTAATAAGGATTTAATTCACAGTTTAATGCGAATAGAAATTCTAGAGAGCGAAGTTGAATACGCTAAATCTCAATTGCAGCCGCATGATACCGGTCATATACATACTACTATTAGTTGGTTGCAACAAAGAATAGAAGATTTAAAAGGAAATTAATATGATTAGAGCAATTCTAGCATGTGACGAAAATTGGGGCATTGGCAAGAACGGTGATATGCCGTGGCTGCATAATCGTGCAGACCTACAATGGTTTAAGAAAATGACCTACGGACAAGCAATTGTTATGGGGCGTAATACTTGGAATAGTTTGCCTGTTAAACCGTTGCCGGGTCGACAAAACATAGTTGTAAGTTCTACTAAAGTGGAAGGTGCAACATATACATTTGGACAAGGGGTTAAACAACAAATTGTAGACTTAAACCTTGAGCATCCAGTTTGGATCATTGGTGGGGGGCAGTTAATTGAACACTGTTTGGATATCATTGACGAGCTATGGCTTAGCCGTATTGAAGGCGAATACGATTGTGACGTTAGCCTTCCAGGTACTAAAATTTTAGAACAGTTTGATCTTGACAGCGTAAGCCCAGAAACTGACATTTATGTTGAGAAATGGGTTAGAAAATGAAACAATATTTAGACGCTCTTGAATACATTTTAGCTAACGGTGAAAATGTTAGTGATCGCACAGGAATAGGTACACGCAGTGTGTTTGGTTATCAGATGCGTTTTAATTTGCAGGATGGATTTCCTGCTGTTACTACAAAGAAACTTGCCTGGCGTAGTGTAGTCGGCGAGTTGCTATGGTTCTTGGAAGGTAGCACAGACGAGCGAAGGCTTGCTGAACGCACGTTTGAAAAGCCCCGTGAGGAACTTACAGATAAGACAACTATTTGGACTGCTAATGCTAATGCACAAGGTAAAGCACTAGGTTATGCAGACGGCGAACTTGGACCAGTATATGGTTACCAATGGCGCAACTTTAATGGTGTAGATCAAATTGCTGGGCTTATCAAAGACATTAAAACAAATCCTAACAGCAGGCGTTTAATTCTCAGTGCGTGGAATGCTAGTGAAATTGATCGTATGGCACTTCCTCCTTGTCACACACTAAGTCAGTTCCGCGTAATGAATGGCAAACTACACTGCCAGATGTATCAGCGTAGTGCAGACATGTTCCTTGGCGTACCGTTTAATATTGCCAGCTACAGTTTGCTTACACATATGCTTGCACAAATTTGCGAACTACAAGTAGGCGATTTTGTATGGAGCGGTGGAGATTGTCATATCTATCAAAATCATATGGAACAAGTCAATCAACAACTTACTCGCACGCCAATGCAGGAACCGCATTTGCTTATGCCTGCATTTAATACATTGGATGAATTGCTTGCTACTAACACAAGTGGGTATAAGTTAATTAACTATACGCCAATGGATTCAATTAAGGCTCCGATGGCGATATAAGTAACATTATAGACAGTAAACTTATCGTTGCATGATAAATTTGATAGAACGATCTCGTATAGATAATAATCGAGACATTTGGAATACACCTGAGAGTAATATAGTGGTTAAAAATATTGTAGTAGTCGGCGCAGGCATCAGCGGAGTGTTGGCAGCATATTATCTTGCCAAGGCAGGGCATAAAGTAACTGTTTACGAACAAGAGCGTTATCCTGCAATGCGCACCAGTTTCGCCAATGGTGGACAAGTAAGTGTTAGCAATAGCGAAGTCTGGACAACGTGGGGTAACGTGGCCAAAGGCATCAAGTGGATGTTCAAGAAGGATGCTCCACTGTTGATTCGCCCGACGTTTGAATGGGCAAAGATCCGTTGGATGGCAAAGTTCATGTGGAACACCATCACCAACCAGTATGAAAGGAACACAGCCGAAACTATCCAGATGGGTATGCGTTCACGTGATCTATATAGAGAGATCATTGCTGAAGAAGGTATAGAGTTTGATCAGAGTTTCCGGGGTATCCTACACTTCTACAAAGACGACAAATATTTTGCAGACGCTGAATCTGTAACAGAACTGTATGAAGCAAATGGTTGTCAGTGGCAGATAGTATCTCCATACAAGATGCACGAGCTTGAACCTACATTACAAAATGATGGCGAGTTAGTTGGCGGTGTTTGGACCAAAGATGACTGGGTAGGAGATATACACAAGTTCTGTACTGAACTGTCTAAAGTACTAAAAACCAAATACGGAGTTAACTTTAAATTTGGCGATAAAATAACCCACGTAAAAAACTTAGACTTCTACGATGCTATTGTGATCAGCAGTGGTGTAGGAAGTGTAGAACTTGCTAAAACGGCAGGAGACACAATTGATGTATACCCAGTTAAAGGATACAGTATCACAATCAACTTAGATGACGAAAGTTATGCACACACACCACAAACCAGTTTGTTAGACGATCAAGCAAAGATTGTGACCAGTACATTGGGTAGAAGATTCCGTGTTGCTGGAACTGCCGAACTAACTGGTGAGAACTATGATATACGGCATGATCGTATTAAACCGCTGTTGGATTGGGTGCATACTAACTTTCCCAAGATTAATACACATGACTATTCCCCGTGGGCGTGTCTACGTCCTATGACACCAGACATGATGCCTATTGTAGAGCGGAGTAAGAATAACCCCAGAGTGTTTTACCACACTGGACATGGCCACTTAGGTTGGACACTGAGTCCTGCAACTGCTGTGAGACTAACTAAATTAATTAAGGATTACAGATGATTGACACACGAATTAAAAATATTTTGTTGAATGAAGAGATTCGACAAAACTCAACAGTAGAACTTATTGCAAGTGAAAACTTTGCCAGCGATGAAGTAATGCAGTTGTGTGGCAGCATACTAACCAACAAGTATGCAGAAGGTTATCCGGGCAAGCGTTATTATAACGGCTGCGATAACATGGACGAAGTTGAGCAACTTGCTATTGATACACTGTGCAAGCTATACGGTGCAAAATTTGCTAACGTGCAACCGCACAGCGGTGCTAATGCCAACACAGCAGTATATCAAGCATTGATGCATCCCGGCGATCGTTTACTGGGTATGGACTTAGCCAGTGGTGGACACTTATCGCACGGTAGCAAACCTAATATCTCAGGCAAGATATACGACTGCTATGCTTACGGTGTTGGTGCTAACGGATACCTAGACTATGATGCTGTTCAAGCACAAGCGTTTGATGTGCGTCCGCATGTTATTGTAGCCGGGGCTAGTGCGTATCCTAGAGTAATTGATTGGGCAAAGTTCCGTGAGATCGCAGACAGTGTAGGTGCTTACCTTGTGATTGATATGGCACACTACAGTGGACTCATTGCCGGCGGTGCGTATCCTAATCCTGTGCCATTTGCTGATGTAGTTACATCAACTACACACAAGACACTGCGTGGACCACGCGGCGGCATTATACTTTGGAATAATGAAACACTTACTAAGAAGATTAATAGTGCTATATTCCCAGGTACACAAGGCGGCCCACTAATGCACATCATTGCAGCTAAAGCACAGTGCTTTATTGAAGCTGATACCCAAGAGTTCAAAGACTACACTCACGCCGTTAGACGCAACGCACAAGTAATGTGTGAGGTGTTTGTTAAAGAAGGCTTTAGTGTACAAACAGGTGGCACTGATTCGCACGTTATTCTGATGGATTTGAGTAACAGCAAGCACAGTGGTCGGGCTGCTGCTGACTTATTGGAAGCAAATGATATCACAGTGAACAAGAACGGTATTCCAAATGATCCTCGCAGCTTTGTAGAGACCAGCGGTATCCGAATCGGCACAGCCGCAGAAACTACTCGTGGTCACGATGAACATTGGTTCCGTCAACTTGCATACACTATTGTTGATATCCTAAAATGATGGGGCACGGTAAAAACGGCAGCAACCTTCCTGACCAATATAGAATTGAAAAGAAGTTTGCTTGGATGCCTGTAGTATCTAGTAGTAAGAAGCGGGTGTGGCTAACATATTATTACATTAGACGTACATACCACGACGATAACGGTAAGCCTCCTATATACAGGCTTAATTGGGATTATATTTTTACAAAGAACGAATATCTACTGGAATTATTAAAATGAGTGAACGATTAGAAAAAATAGCAGCAGGAGCATGTGAAGACTGTCGCATAGAAATAAGCACAGACGGCATTGCAGTAGACAGCAGTACAGGAAACTTATACCTAGAGGCAGGAATTTTAATGACAGTAATAGCAGTTTTATACATTGGCAAGAAACTAGTGGACCAATACATTAAATGAAAACTAAATTTATCGCGGCATTTATGGATGTTGCAGAACGGTTTGCACAGCTAAGTTCAGCAACACGTTTACAAGTTGGTGCTATTGTTGTTAAAGATGATCGTATTTCAAGTATTGGATATAATGGAATGCCTAGTGGATGGGATAATAATTGTGAAAATATAATTGGTGTACATAAAAACGAGCCGGTATTAAAAACTAAACCTGAAGTAATTCACGCAGAAAGTAATGCAATTACAAAGTTAGCTAAAAGTAGTGAAAGTGGGGCGGGTGCAACTATGTTTATTACGCATGCTCCTTGTATGGATTGTGCCAAACTGATATATCAAAGTGGAATAGTTACTGTATACTATCGTAATGCTTATCGTAACACAGACGGTATTGACTTTCTAGCAAAGTCTGACGTTGAGGTCATAAAGATAGGGGACTAATTAAAGTCCCCTATTACTAGTCTTTAATTATTCGTCTCCATATACTCTGAGGACTTCTCTAACTGCCTGGTGTCTTTCGATATCTCCTGTTGCAAACTGGACTACGTCCAAACGTTCTGAGTTACGTGCTTCTAATAGTCTAGTAAAATCTAATAGACCATTATCCTTAAGCCTATCTGCCTGATTTAGATCGCCTGTTACTGCCATCATTGAACCTGTGCCTAAGCGTGTAAGCAACATTTTCATCTGACTTGGTGTTGCGTTTTGCATCTCGTCTGCTAAAATAAACGCATCTTTAAATGTGCGGCCGCGCATATATGCTAACGGTGCAATTTCAATCACTCCTTCTGCAATCATCCCTTCTATCTCTTTTGCATGAAAATACTCTCTCAATACATCGAATATCGGTCGAGTCCATGGTGCCATTTTTTCTTCTAATGTACCTGGTAAAAAGCCTAGATCTTCGTCAACAGACACAGCCGGTCTAGTAACGATAATCTTATCAACTACACCTTCTTTAAATAGTTTAACCGCTACTTGCACAGCCAACATGGTTTTGCCTGTTCCTGCCGGACCCACTCCGAAGACTATGTCTTTCTTTGGATCTAGCAATGCTAACACGTATGTTTCTTGGTTTCTATTACGGGGAAGTATTGTGACTTGCGTCTTCTTTTGGACTGAATGTCCCATTGGTTTAATGTTAATTACGTTATCGTAATTAGTATTAATATGCTGTCTAGATTTAACAGCCACTTTGCGCTTTGCACCCATTAATTTTCCTCCTATGAGTAATGGAGTAAGACTGTATGCTTTCGAGTAAAGCACTAGCCCTACAAAGATATTTAGCATCGAGAACGCTGAGTAAAAATAGTTGTTAACTCTGAAACTGCGATAAATAAGTATGTAAGAAATAGGATGACCCATGCAAGATATCTATGACATTGTTAAAAACATCGAAGGCATTTACGATAGTAATACTTCGTTTCAAGTACTAAAAGATTTTGAAAGAGTCTTAGACGAATTAGATATTTACGTCTATGCTAATTGGCAGGATGGCGAGGTAGCCGAAGGGCCAATTATTGATCGTCATTGGATTACATGTACATTCATGTGGGATCGTAACAAGATGCCAGATCCAATGGGCGGACAACGTCTATTAGATTATGATTGTAAAGTGTTTATGGGCAAAGATTATGTTATTAAGCCTCGTAAAATACGTGATCCTAGTGATGTTCGTCCAGGATCTAAAAAAGGCAAACTCGACCGTCATCCTATTTGGTTAGTTAAAATTCAAATGCCTAAGAAATTAATTGCAGACATCTATGGCGGATATAATAAGGTCGAAGAATTAGATAATATTACTGCACAAGAACAACCGCAAGCAGCGGATCAAGCAGCAATGGTAACACCGGGGGCAGTATAATGGGACTTAGACAAGGCGATTTAAAAGATTTAGTATATCATATCTTTGAGATAGATGCATATGCTAGTAAAATGGGCGACGATAAAAACATTATTACTCTTAGTTTTACTGTTAAAGATAAACCACCAGCTGATGATTTAGTAAAGTTTTTAGAAGGTGGATATAGCTTCATTCTCGATAGTGACGTAACTGCTGGAGAGCAAAGCGACGGTAACTATAGAGTATTTGTTGAAATTGAAAGAGATAAATCTGCAAACCAAAACATCATAGAAATTGTAGACGGAGTTACAAAATTAGCAGATGTTGAAGACTTTAAATTTCGTTACTACAAAGGCTTTAGAAGCCACGATGTTACAATAGAAAATTTAGATCGCGAAGTTCCATTAGATCCTGATAACTACGGTATTACAGTATCTGAAAGTAATCTTAATAACTATAAAAACTTCTTTAGTAACAGCTACGTAGAAGAAATTGTTATGGAAGATAACATTATATCTATTAAGAAAGCATATTCTGATAAGTTAATGTTTGAATTTGTAGACTTTGGCGAAACATTAAAAACAGTTAAGCGGATTAATGAATCGTTAGATATAATGGATTCATATCCAGAGATACTATTTCTTACAAAATACTTAGGTGATTATAATATTTGCAAATATGGCGATAAACTTGTGTTTGAAAACTCAGAATGTGTATTGGTCCTTAAAAGACTATAATAAATACTTGCATGGCACACTGTAGAACTTGCGGACATGAATCACATTGCGGCTCTTCCCTTCGTAAAGATTTTTACAACGGTGATACGGTCTACTCAAGTGATGTAGAAGTATGCAAACATTGCATTTGTGATGCTTGCCAAATAGAAAAAAAGGATATAGAAAATGAGCTTTGAATTAAAGAAAGAGAACTTAGCTGCACTTATTCCAGGTAACAAAAATGTTGATGCCTGGCATGCAGCATTAGTAGATGTACTACCTAAATACGGTATCACTACTGAGAGACGCATGGCACACTTTGTTAGTCAATGCGCTCATGAGTCAAATAACTTTAACTCACTGGAAGAAAACTTAAACTACAGCGAGAAGTCGTTGCTGGCAGTGTTTGGTCGTTACTTTGGTACAGCACCAAAGCGCAGTGCTGCTGAGTATGCACGTAAGCCAGAAATGATTGCAAACTATGTTTACCAAGATGAGTTCCGTAGTTCTAAAATGGGAAATACCAAAGCAGGTGACGGATGGTTGTTCCGTGGCCGTGGACTAAAACAACTTACTGGACGCGACAACTACACACGCTTTGGTAAAAGTGTGGATATGACAGCAGAACAAGCAGCAACATATGTAGCAACACCAAAGGGTGCGGTAGAATCAGCGTGTTGGTTTTGGGGTGCAAACAAACTAAACGACATTGCTGATACAGATGATGTTACCAAGATGACTAAAAAGATCAACGGTGGTAACATTGGTCTTGCTGATCGTCAGACACGTTATGCTAAAGCTATGCAGGTGTTTGGTAGCCCCGTTAGTATTGCAGAAGCAAATGACGACGGTGACAACGATATGGACGTAAGTGACATTGGTACATTACGCAAAGGTTCTAAAGGCGACGGCGTTAAGATGATGCAGGATGCATTGGGCATTAATGACGACGGTGCGTTTGGTCCTGGTACAGAACGTGCGCTAAAAGCATGGCAGACTAAGAACGGCTTAACTGCTGATGGTATTGCAGGACCTGCAACACTAGGTAAACTATTAGGATAATCTATGTTTGGTGCTATTAAAATTGCTATGGTAATGACCGTAATTGCAACAGCAGGTATGGGGGTTCTTTATGTTAAAAAAATGCAAGGTGATTTAGAAACAGCACGAGAAAATGTTGCAAAAATGGAAGTAGCAGTACAAATTAGCGAAGCTAGTATTGCTACTTTACAAAGAGACGTAGTTCGCAATGCAGAACTAAGTGCGAACTTGCAAAAAGAACTACAAACAGCAGAAAAGTACGGAGATGAACTTCGTGCTACTTTGCAAAAACACAACTTAACGGCACTGGCCCAGAAAAAGCCAGGCTTGATTGAAAATAGGATGCAAGATGCAACTAATAAGCTATGGGACGATCTTCGCGGCATCACTGACCCTAATGGGGTGCTCAGTGTTCCGCCAGGAACCCAAAATAGTAACAGTAACTAATACTGTAAAAACAACTGTACCAATTGTTGCTCATCCTAAGGGTGCGCAAATTAATAACATTAAGATATATGTTGTTACAGCAGAAAACTACGACGAATTTGTTGAAAGGTTTTCAGCAAAGAACGGTGAGCTTGCATACATTGCTATTAGTATTAAAGACTACGAAAACCTTAGTTTAAACTTTGCTGAACTAAAGCGTTATATCGAACAGCAAAAACAAATTATTGTTTACTACGAAGAAGCAGTTAAACCCGAAACACTACAACAACCTAAAAAATAATATGTCTAACGAAGAATATTGGAAATGGATACGAGAGAATGTCCAGTAAAGTATTATCAGTATTAGTCACGGTATTTATTACAGTTGTTTATAGTATAATCGGTATTATTGGTATTGGTCTATTATCTGGATTGATACAAGAACCTTTACGATTTTTCAATGGATGAATCCATCATGATTGATGAAAGCAAATAGGGGAATG